>JACRDZ010000169.1 GCA_016212735.1 Candidatus Firestoneibacteriota bacterium
CAATGGAACTTGCGAAATTAACGATAAGCGTTATATTAAAGGAGTTGTTGGTTCTTATATTGTGCTGGGGCCGGAGTCATTTCTGTCATTTTTCAACGGCGACGCTAATTTGACGCTGGAAGCGTATTTTAATGGCAGCGGTTACGCGCGGCAGGAACGGAAAAATTATTTTGAAGCGCTGGATCATGCGTTGCCAATTAGTAATGAAGCCATACATTCCGCAATGACGGGATTATTGCTTTATACAGGCTTACCACCTCTTTATAAAGGAGCGCTTTATGGGTTATCACCGGTGGCTGATTTCAGAACATTGTTTTCACATAATACTCCAGTCTCTGGGTTATATCAGGCAGGACAGACCTCATACCCGGGCTATGGCGTGCCCACTGCAGCAATGTCGGGTATTTTTACGGCAGAAGTATTAATGAAGACTGAAAATATAATTAAATGAGTGAAGTATATTTTCTATTTCAATTATTCACCCTTTTTCGTGCAAAAAATTATTTGCATCAATATTATTTTAAATATCTCCATATATTCATAGACAAAAGAAATATTTGCAAAATGCATTATTATTCTTGAACTTTTTTAATGGTAATGCATTCAATCCTTCCTCTGCAGCATCACATAAAGAAGCAAAAAGTGTCAGCTCTTGAAATGTAAAAATTGGATTGGCTTAATAAAAAATGTTATAATAAAAACATAGATATTTTAGCAATGGATTAGGGGACTGTCATAAAAGTATAAATATTTTAAAGTTTGAGGAAGAGTCAACGTTGTTAAAAGAATAGAAGATAAAAATATATTAATATTGTAACAGAAAAGATAGGAATTAAATTGACTTTCATTAAAATTCTATTTACAATATTATGTTCAAAATTTATTTATTTAATGTTTGTTAATAATTTAGAGGTTTTAAAATTGTCTGAAGAAAATATAGTAATAAAGGGCGCTAGCCAGCATAATCTTAAACATATAAACGTAACGATTCCAAGAAATAAACTTGTAGTTATTACAGGGTTAAGCGGTTCAGGTAAATCATCTCTTGCTTTTGATACGATTTACGCAGAGGGACAGCGCAGATATGTTGAATCTCTTTCAACTTATGCGCGTCAATTTTTAGGGCAGATGGATAAACCAGAAGTTGAGTTTATTAGCGGACTTTCTCCTGCAATTTCCATTGAACAAAAAACTACCAATAAAAATCCGCGTTCTACAGTAGGTACGGTAACAGAAATCTATGATTATCTCCGTCTTTTATTTGCTAGAATTGGCAAACCACATTGCTATAGCTGCGGACGAGAAATCTCTCATCAGAGTGCACAGGAAATTGTTGATAAAATTCTTGAGCGACCGGAAAATACCCGTATACAGATTTTAGCTCCAGCCGTACGCGGACGCAAGGGAGAATATCGAAAAATACTGGATGGAATAAGAAAAGAAGGTTATCTTAAAATAAGAATAAATAAAAAATTCTATGATCTGGAAGAAGATGATATCAAATTAGATAAGAATAAAAAACACACATTAGAAGTAGTTATAGACAGATTAATTATAAAATCGGAAAATAGAACTCGCATTTCAGAATCTGTTGAAAAAGCGCTTATGATTGGTGATGGAATATTAATAGTAATTGAAGATAATACAGAGACGTTGTTTAGTGAAAAATATGCATGTGTTGTCTGTGGAATCAGTATCGAAGAAATTACTCCGCGCATGTTCTCTTTTAACAGCCCTTATGGAGCCTGCCCTGAATGCAGTGGTCTGGGAGAAAAAATGTTTTTTGATCCAGACAGAATTGTCCCATATAAAGACCTTTCATTGAATCAGGGAGCTATAAAACCCTGGTCAAGACCAACAGCATATTATTTTCAGCAAATGCTGAAAGCTGTAGCAAAACATTATGATTTTAATATGGAAACTCCATGGAAATATCTTCCTCCTAAAATTCAAAATATTCTACTTTATGGGACAGGGGAGGAAAAAATGAAGTTTGTGTTTGAAAATGAAAATATGAGTCATGAACATTATACAAAATTTGAAGGAATAGTACCGCATATGGAGCGCCGTTATAAAGAAACCCAATCCCAGACAATAAGAGAAGAGTTTCAGAATTACATGAATATCTGCGCATGTCCTTTATGTAAAGGAAACAGGCTGAAACCTGAAGCTCTTTCTGTTACCATAAGAGATAAAAATATAATTGATGTTACACGTCTGTCTATTAAAGAGCTTATGCGTTTTTTTATAGAATTAAAATTATCAGAAAAGGAAAATTTAATAGCAAAACAGATTTTGAAAGAAATTAAAAACAGGCTGGGATTTCTTAATAATGTGGGATTAAATTATTTAACCCTGGACAGAACAGCAGGTACACTTTCAGGCGGAGAATCTCAGCGTATAAGACTCGCAACTCAGATAGGTTCACGACTTGTCGGGGTTTTATACATTTTGGATGAACCGAGTATTGGTTTGCATCAGCGTGATAATACAAAACTTCTTAATACTCTTAAGGAATTAAGAGATATTGGGAATACAGTGCTTGTTGTTGAACATGATGAAGAAACAATTCTTTCTGCAGATTATATTTTAGACCTTGGACCTGGAGCAGGTGAAAACGGTGGATATGTTGTTTTTGCAGGTTTTCCGAGAGAAATATTAGAATGCAAAGAATCCATTACAGGACAATATTTATCACGTAAATTATCAATTAAAACTCCTGAAACAAGGCGTGTATCAAGTAAGAAATTTCTGGAAATAAAAGGAGCAAGACAGAATAATCTTAAAAACATAGATATTAAAATACCTGTAGGTTTGTTTACATGTATAACAGGTGTTTCAGGTTCAGGCAAAAGCACACTTATTAACGATATTCTTTTTAATTCGTTGATGTATCATTTTTATCGTTCCAGAGTTACTATTGGTGAACATGATAAAATATCAGGGAAAGAATATTTTGATAAAGTCATAGATGTAGATCAATCTCCAATCGGACGTACACCAAGATCAAATCCTGTTACTTATACAGGTGTTTTTGCTGAAATCCGCAAAATATTTACTCTGGTCCCGGAAGCTAAAATAAGAGGATATAAAGACGGAAGATTCTCTTTCAATGTAAAAGGCGGCAGGTGTGAAGCATGTGAAGGTGATGGAATAATAAAAATCGAAATGCATTTTCTGCCGGATGTTTATGTCCCGTGCGAAGTTTGCGGAGGGAAACGTTATAATCTGGAAACTCTGGAGATAAAATACAAAGGTAAAAACATTGCAGAGGTTCTTGACATGACTGTTGAAGAAGCTCTAGCTTTTTTTAAAAATATACCGCGAATAAAATCAAAATTAAAAACTATTTATGATGTAGGACTCGGATATATTAAACTTGGCCAGCCTGCAACTACACTTTCAGGAGGAGAAGCTCAGAGGATAAAACTATCAAACGAACTTGCTAAAAGAAGCACAGGCAGGACACTTTATCTTCTGGATGAACCTACAACAGGTCTTCATTTCGCAGATATATCAAAATTACTTATTGTATTAAATCAGCTTGCAGACTCCGGAAACACAATTATTGTTATAGAACATAATCTGGATGTAATTAAAACCGCAGATTATATTATTGATTTAGGTCCTGAAGGAGGAGATATGGGTGGTTATGTAGTCGCATGCGGTACACCTGAAGAAATAGTAGAAAGTGAGAATTCATATACTGGACAATATTTAAAAAATGTTCTCTAAAATATAAATTAAGCCTGATAAGCTTGTATCAACATTATTAATTGAGTATCAGGCAACTACAAAAAATTTAATGTAGTTGCTCGATTCATCGAGCTAAATTATGAACTTTAAAATTCCTATACTTCAAGTTATTCTAACACAGACCCTAAAATACAAGGTTTTCTCTTTTCAGGTTCTTTTGCATGACATATAGTACATGGCTGATTCATTATATCAATCATTGCATTCTCAGCATAAATACTTACATATTCCATTTCATCATTTTTAACAACTTCATGCAGCGGTCCAAGCGCTCTTGTATCTCCAAGCAGACCCAATGCAAAAGCACTTTTGTATCTGACGCTGTAATCCTTGTCTTTTAATGTTTCAATAAGAGGTAAAACTGCCCGTTTGTCACCCAGCATTCCAAGGCTCTCTGCTGCCCACTTTTTAGAAACAGGATACTTGCTGGTTTTCAGTTCTTTAAGCATTGGTTCAAAAGTACGCGGATCCCTGAAATCTTTTAATATCATAATAACTTCATAACGTATTGTGCTGTCTTTGTCATCTAAAAAAGTCAATAATTCAGGGACAGATTTTCTTCCAGCAAGAGCTAATTTATTGATTTGATCCATTTTTATCGGGTCAGGTTTTGGAGCTGTAAAATATATATATAAGAAGAATGCTATACCAAGAACAATAATTGATAACACAACTATAATAGCCCATAAACCAGCTTTTAAAAAGCGTTTAACAATATTTTGCATATAACCTCTTTCTCTAATTATTTATATATTTTAACATATTATTTTTAAAATACAATATATACCGATAAATCAATAATCATTGACTTGACAGTTTTATTTATAATCTGATAATATAATTCAGCAATTAATAAATATGTTTATGTTCTTTATAACGCTGGAGTAGCTCAGTTGGTAGAGCAGCTCATTCGTAATGAGCAGGTTATGGGTTCAAATCCCATCTCCAGCTCCAGTTTAGGAAATAATTATGCATAAAAGAATATATCTTGATCACAATGCAACTACACCTGTATCTCATCAAGTATTAGAAACAATGCTGCCCTATTTTAAAGAGTATTTTGGGAATGCTTCAAGTATACATAGTTTTGGAAAAGAAGCCAAACAAGCTCTGGAAAAAGCTAGAGGACACGTAGCAGAACTGATTAATTGTGAACATTCAGAAATAGTATTTACAAGCGGTGGGACGGAATCTGATAATTTTGCTGTTTTTGGAATAGTTAAAGCTAACCGTTCAAAAGGTAATCATATTATTACTTCACAGATTGAACATCATGCAATTCTTAACCCATGTAAAGTACTTGAACGAGAAGGATATGAAGTTACTTACCTGCCGGTTGATGAATATGGTATAGTAAATCTAAATGAACTTAAAGCTGCTATTAAAGATACTACAATTTTAATTAGCATTATGGCTGCAAATAATGAAATAGGAACTATACAGCCTCTTGAGGAAATAGGCAGTATTGCATCCACAAATGGTATATTTTTTCATTCAGATGCTGTACAGGCTGCTGGTAAAATTCCGCTGGATGTTAAAAAATTAAAAATAGACATGGCTTCTCTATCATCACATAAAATATATGGTCCAAAAGGAGTTGGAGCTTTATATGTTAGAAAAGGAATTAAAATTTTTCCATTACAATACGGCGGTCATCATGAACATAATAAAAGAGCAGGTACAGAAAACATCAGTGGAATCGTAGGATTTGGGAAAGCATGTGAATTAGCTAAAATAAATATGGACAAAGATAATAAGTATCTGTTAAATTTGAGAGAAAAATTGTATAATGGAATAACAGAGAATATTACTGATGTTTCTATTAATGGACATCCGAAAAAATGTTTGAGTGGAACCATTAGTTTATCTTTTAAATATATTGAAGGAGAATCAATATTGTTGAATTTAAATGATATTGGGATTGCTGCATCATCCGGGTCAGCATGTACCTCTGGTTCATTAGAACCATCTCATGTGTTACTTGCATTGGGGATATCACCTCTTAATGCACACGGGTCAATACGTTTTTCAATTGGCAGAGAAAATACAGAAGAGGAAATAGATTACGTAATTGAACATTTGCCGAAAATAGTAAAAAAGCTGCGTAATATGTCTCCTTTAAATAAAAATGTTTGAAAAGAGGGGAAAAATATGAACCACAGAGGTCACAGAGTTTATTTTGTAATCTTATTCTTTATCTTTAATTTATCTTATAAAATCTTTGCAGAGGACGCTCCTACAGGCATATCAAATATTTCACAGGGTAAAAATACGGTTAAAATAACAATTCTTTATACTAATAATACAAATGGTTCATTGGAACCATGCGGTTGTCCGGGAAACAAATATGGCGGTATGGCACAGCGGATGACAGTAATAAAACAGGAAAGAGAAAAAGACCCAAATCTTCTTCTCCTGGATGCTGGAGATTTTTTCCCAACAGTACCAAATCCATATCATCCTGAACCAGTTATAAAAATTATGAATTTAATGCGATATGATTATGTTACAATTGGGGATCAGGAATTTATTAATGGAGTTAATTATTTAAAAGAAAAAATTCCTACCATGCAGTTTGGAGTAATTTCTGCTAATATAGTCTATAAAGATACTAATGAAAGGTTTATAAAAGATGATTATATAATAAAAGAAATCAATGGTGTAAAAATAGCTATTATTGGTTTAACTTCACCTGATATTTTTAAATTTTACCCTAAAGAAAGAATAGAGAATATCGATGTACTTGATCCGGCATTAATTTCTAGAAAATTAGCTCAGAAACTTCATAAGGAAACTGATATGATTATAGTTCTTTCGCATCAGGGTTTTGATAAAAGTCTTAATTATGCAGGAGCAATATATTGGGTAAATATTATTTTAAGCGCACATGATAATTATTTACAGGATAAACCTACTCGTGTTGTCAATGAAATACCTATTTTTCAGGCAGGAATGAATGTTGAACGCATAGGTAAAATAACCATTCAATATGATACTACAGAAAAAAAGATCGCTTTATTAGATGGAGACTCAATTTTTGTTGATAAAAAGATTGCAAAAGATCCAGAAATAGATAAAATTATACAGGATTATCAGAAAAATACACCTTTATATACAGATGCTATGGGTATAAATAAAAAATTGGGGACTAATTACTGTAGAAAATGTCATATAAATCAGTTTAATGAATGGGGTAAATCAAAACACGCACAGGCATTAATAACTATAAAAAAACAAAGGACTGTTATGCATCCAAACAGTTGC
>JACRDZ010000032.1 GCA_016212735.1 Candidatus Firestoneibacteriota bacterium
CAGCTTATTTAAGCTATTTTTTAAATAGAAACAATGAAACCTCTTGAGAACACAGAGATTTAAAAAATTATAAAAATAAACTCTGTGACCCTGTGGTTCATATTTTTCCCCTCTTTTTCATGTTACTTTTGACAGTACCTTCTTTATTTCTTTCTTTTTTAATTTGAATTTATTATTACAGGTAATTCTTCAAAGAGTTTATCTTTCGGAATATATAAATCAGCCATGTTTTTACTGTTTTTGCAAAGTATTTCAATATCATACATGCTATAAAGAATTACCTTTATTTCGGGTTTTCCCATTTTTATTATTTCACATGCTTTTATCCCATCCATAACAGGCATATTAATATCCATAATCACAAGTAAGGGATTTAGTTCCAAACAGAGAGCAAATGCTTCTTCCCCATTTTTTGCTTCACCTACTAAATCAATATTCTTAATACTTTTAAGATAATTTTTGAGAGTTCTTCTGAAAAATTCATGATCATCGACAATTATGGTTTTGATTTTTGATTGCATTTTAATTCTTCCGGTTTTGTTAGGAATATTGTATGTTTTAAAGTTTACCCATTTTTAATAGGATTTCTATCGGGTGAATACTGTATTTTTTTGTCAGGTGTTTACCTGACAGGGTCCGGGGTAGAACAGAAATTACGGGACTAATCCTATTGACAAAATAATAATTGTGTATTACATTTGTAATATCAAATTATTATAAAGCTAATAAAAGGAGATGATAAAAATGAGAAAAAATGCTATTGCCAGCTTCTCTCTTCCGCAGGATGTTATGAGGCAGGCTGATGAATTAGTTAGAGAAGAAAAAAAAACAAAAAGTGAAATAGTTCGTGAAGCTATCAAGCAATATTATTCCAGTTACAAATGGCGTAAACTTCAGGAAGTAGGGATAAAAAAAGCAAAAAAGATAGGTATTAAAAGCGAAGAAGATATTTATACATGGCTTAATAGAGATTAAGAGAGAGGTACGTATGTCTATTAAAGTTGTATTGGATACAAATATTTATATATCGGCTCTTCTTGTTCCTGGAAGCAATCCCGATAAAA
Source organism: Candidatus Firestoneibacteriota bacterium (assembly GCA_016212735.1). The sequence continues at coordinate 1,065 of JACRDZ010000032.1, forward strand.
TAATCCATCTCGCAATAAATAAATTTTTAGAAATTTATATTTCTCCGGAAATTTTAAAGGAATTGGAAAATAATTTAGTTAAAAAATTTGAATATACAGATAAAGAAGCAAAAGAAGTAATAATCTGGCTGGAAAGTATTGCCAGAATAATTAAACCTGTACACAGTATAGCAAATGTATGCAAAAAAGATAGCGATCATTGTATTCTGGAATGTGCAATGTCAGGAGGTGCTGATTTTATTGTATCGGGAGATAAAAAGCATTTATTATCAATTAAAAAATATAGTAATATTGAAATTATATCTCCTGCAGAATTTCTTAAAAAAATAATGAATGACAATGCCTAAAGTAATACCTCTGACTCTATAGCATATTTCACAAGACTCGCTGTATTATGAATATCCAATTTTTCCATAATCCTTGTTCTATGCGTCTCAACGGTTTTTACACTTATAAAAAGTTTATTTGATATTTCTTTATTCGTAAGTCCTGATGCAATTAATTTTAAAATTTCCTTTTCCCGATCTGAGAGAATTTCGTTTTTATTTTTTATTTGCTTATTTTTATGAACGGATGGACTGATAAATTTTTCGCCTGAACTTACTTTCCTTATTGCATAAACAAGATCATGAAAAGCATTTTCTTTGAGAACATATCCGGATATTCCCGATTTTATTGCTTTATTAATTATATGATAATCATTATGCATGGTTAAAAAGTAGCAAGTCCTATCCCTTTTAGCTTATCTTTCATGCCAGAATAATCAAAGCCTCTGCCATTATCACTTATTTTTAAAAACAAAGTGTTTTTTTCTTGCCTGAGTTCGACATTTACAGTATTTGCTCCGGAATGCTTTAAAATATTGGTTAAAGCTTCCTGATATATTCTATAGACATTATTTTTAATTTTTTCATCGATATCTTTTACTTCATGAGCACAATCAATTATAATATTTATACCTGTTTTCTGCTGAAATTTTTTGCTGTACCACTCTATTATTTCTTTGATGTCTATTCTCTCGATGAATGCGGGTCTTAAGTTCTGAGCTATATTTCTTAATTCTTCTATTGAATCTGATACTTCGGATATAAGATTTTGAAACTGATTATCCTGCTTAAAGTCTTTAATATTCTTTTCTTTCGCTTCCATCATTTGAAGATTAAGTTTTATTGCAATCAAAGATTGCCCGACTCCATCATGAATTTCTCTTGAAATCTTTTTTCTTTCTTCCTCTTCGGCATCTATTATTTTTCCAGACAATGTTTTAATATTCTTCTGAGTATGAACGAATTTTTCAGCTGAAGCATACATTATACAAATAATAAAAAATGGAGCGGAAAAAGCCGATATAGAATCACCATAAAATTCACTGAATTGCAAGACCCCGAGCATTTCGAATATAAAAATCATTACACCGATGCCAAGACCAATTATTCCAATAAGAATCGGTTTTGATTCATCTGCTTTTTGTAAATACGCTTTTATTGAAACAGAAGAAATTGTATAAACTGACAATAAAATCAGAATTATATACAAATAATTAATAAAATGATATGTCTTGTAATTCAGAAAAAATAAAGAAAATAAAAATGCAAAACCGGATAAAAATATAATAAATTTTTGTATAAGATTTACCTTAAACTTATACATCTGCAAAACAAAAAGCAATATATTCGCCGGAAAGATCCCTGAGAGCGCAAAAACTATTCTTCCGATAAAAATGCCTTGCTTTACATTATCAGATGTATTATTAATATAAAAGTTTAATTAAATAAAATCACGTTTACTATCATTTTTAAGGAATTTTATTAAGAAATATGCGCTTCTTAAAATATTTATAGGTGCAAAAAATAACAATTTTAGTTTTTTTAAGTAAAAACCATAGCGAAAATAAAATTTATAATAAAATTGTTTTTCCCATTCAAGGGTATTTTGTTCATAAAGAGGTAATTTGAAAGTTACTTTATATGGGAACAAACTAAATTCGATTTTATCTTTATATTGTTCAAAAAGCTCTGTACCAGGAATAAATTTCAGTCTTGTTACTATTATAAAATCAAAATTTATATCAATAGCCATATTAATGCTTAATTTCAAATCTTCTTCTGTTTCAGAAGGAGCACCTACAATAAAAAAAGCAGAAAAATCCAATCCAGATGTTTTTAATAAACTCATTTTTGATTTTATATCAAAAGCAGTATATTTTTTATTATACAGCTTGAGAATGCGGTCACTGCCGCTTTCAATACCGAGATAGATTCTTTTACATCCAGCGTTTTTCATATTCATTACAAGTTCATAATCTAATGTGTCTATACGACTTAAGCATGACCAGGAGATGTTTAATTTTTGTTCAATAATACGCTGGCATATTTCAATTGCTTGATTTTTGTCAGATGTAAAGTTATCATCCAGAAAACGGAAATTATTTATTTTAAAACTATTTTTATACCATTTTAGTTTTTTTACTATTATTTCAGGAGAAGCATAATATATTCTTGCGCCAAAACTTTTAACACAATATATACAGCTTCCACTGCAACCTCTTGAAGCATAAAAAGCCATCATTGGAGAACCTAGATATGGTTCTCTATATGATTTTAAATTTATAAGATTCGGATCAGGGAAAGGTAAATTGTCCAATTCATTTATGCGCGGAGCAGGGGGATTATGTATAATTTTGTCCGAATCACGAAAGCTTATACCCAAAAGAGTTTTAAAAGATACTCTTTTTTCTAAGAGATCATATAAATAAGAAAAAATTAATTCTGGTTCTCCGCGAATGATTATGTCTATATTTGTAGAAGATAGTATTTCTTCCGGGAAAATAGAAGGTAAATATCCGACTATTATTATCTTAATTTGAGGGAATATTTTTTTTATACAGCTTAAAGATTCTATATCAGAAGAGAAGGACTCAAATCCTGGCATACTGACCAGGATTTCGGGTTCATATTTTTTAATAAATTCAATAATATTTTCTAAATTTAATTTTTCTGCAATAGCATCAATTAAAATCACATCAGCTTTTTTCCATTGTATTGCAATTGTTCCTAAAGACATTAGTTCATAAGGCGGGAGTAAGAAATTTGGTGCATAATAAGTGCTTATAAATCGCCTCATTATTTGATGTTCATAAGGTGGATTAAGCATTAATATTTTCATATTTGCTCCGAAGATAACTTTAATCTTTTTTATTAAATTGGATTTTTAAAAATGCATTCAGTCCGAGAAAAATTCCTTTAATAAAATGCAGTTTTAGTAATTTAGATAAAAATATTTTAATTTGTCTGGGTCTGAAATAGAATTTATATATAAGTTTTTTGTAATATTCATTTAAATCTTCGTGTGTTAAACCTGAAGGTAAAAAAACAGGATTGGAACAGCTCATTTTTTCCCAATCATTACAGATTTTACCATATTTAGCAACTGTATTATAACTTTTAGTCCCTGGAAAAGGAGTAAAAAACCACGGCAGAATATATGTAAGCGGCAGACTTTTTACAAAATCTATTGTTTTTTCTATTGTAGCTGGAGTTTCAAGAGGATTCCCTATCATTAAAAAGCCTATAGTTTCCAACCCAATTTCATTCGCCCAGTTTACCGCATTATGTATTTGTTCAAGAGTAATACCTTTTTCTATTACATCCAGAATTTCCTGATTGCCGCTTTCTATTCCGAATGCTATTGACCAGCAGCCGGAATTTTTCATTTTAAGTAAAAGATCAGGAGTCACAGTATCTACTCGCGCCTGACATGACCATGTAATATTTTCATTGAATATCTTATCACAGAATTCATTAATACGCGGTTTTGAAATAGTCAGTGTATCATCTTGAAAGTTTATATCTTTAATATTATATGTTTTTTTAAGATTTTGAATAAGTTTAATAATATAATCAATACTAAATGTTCTATATGTATCTTTAAGAACAGCGCTATCGCAAAAAATACATTTATATGGGCATCCACGGGAAGTAGATAACATAATTGATGGTAACTTTTGAAATTTTAATACTGCAGGACGATATGTATGTGTAAAATCTGGCAGTAAATCAAAAGCAGGGGAGGGAAGATTATCTATATCCTGTATTAACTGGCGGGGTTCCGTTGTTATTAATTCATCTTTATGTCTATAAATAATTCCTTTAATTTCCCTGAAACTTTTATTATATTTTAATGCTTCCAGAAGCTCTATTATAGTTTTTTCACCTTCACCTATTACAGCAAAATCGAATTGAGGATAATTTTTAAATGTTTGAATAGGTAAAGCTGTGACATGAACTCCTCCTAAAATGATTTTTATATTTGGAGCATATTTTTTAAGCATAAGAGCAATTTCTGCGGCATTTTTAATACTTAAAGTCATTGCTGTAATCCCGACATAATTTGGATTTTTTTCAAGAGTTTTTAGTATAACCTCATCTTTATTGAGAAAATATGCTTCAGAATCTATTATAGCTGGAATGTAACCGTGTTCTCTGACAGCTGCAGCGAGATAACAAAGATTGAAAGGAGGGCTGTGGCTTCCCATGTTTTCAAATGGGCCAAGTCTGTTTTTATAAGTCATTGGCGGATTTATAAATACGATATCAAATAAAGAATTCATTATTTATTTATCTTATATATTTTTATTGTTGGTCCTGGATATTCAGGTTCACCTTCTATTATTTTTACAAGTGTACATTCTTTTTCCAGATCTTTATAAAATTTTATTTGTATAGGGTATGTTTGAGGAGCAGCTTCATGACGTGCATAAATACCGCTATCTATCATAATATAATCAAAATCTTTTTTATATAATTTTAAATTATAATACTGTGGAATCCATGGAAGAATTAATAGCTGATATACAGGTCTGGATAAAAATTTTTCTTCAATAGTTTTTCTTTTAGAGTTGTACGCGGGATCATTCATGATTTCTCTGATTTTCTGGTAATGTAAAACCGGCGGACTGTATGTGGTCCCCAATATTCTTGTCCCTGGGACAATATTTGCTTCAATCCATTCAACTCCTTTTATTCGTGATTCTTTATTAGATATGTATTTCCCTTCTTTTATACATGCATAAATATTATTCCCTGATAATAAAATAACTGCAAATAGAAGAATAAAATTTTTATTTAAATCGCTTGTTTTTAATTTTTCTACTATTTCTACTAAAATGTATGCAGCAAATAAAAGGAAGAAAGGCACGGCTGTAACCATATAATTGGCAAAATGCACACCTCCGCCAAATTCAATCATTAAAAAATATGAAGTTAAGAAAAGGATTAATAATAAACAGTCTTTTCTCCGTTTGAAAAGAGCGTATCCAATACCGGTGAAGCCAAATAATAAAAGAGGAATCCCGATAGCTGGCGGAAGATTTATAGTAATATGATGTATAATTTTGCTGTCGTATGCATTTTCAAAACCAAACCATTTGCCAGGAATTGTATTGCGTTTATTTGCAAGATAATTAGTAACTTCAGAAAAGCTCAGTACACTATAAGGAGTGCTGAGAAAATAGGCTATCCCTATACAAAAAAAACATAAAATAATATTTTTATTTATGATTTTTTTAAAAGACAATCCTGACTGTTTAATAAAGAAAATATGAGCTAATATAATTTCAAATATAAGTGCAACAGGGAAATATTTTGTCCCCATACCCATCCCTGTTAATATCCCTCCCCAAACGTAAGCAGAGGTTTTCCCGTTTTTATATATATTATATATAGGGATAAAACTTAAGACTACAAAAAGCGTGACATAAACATCAGGATAATAATAATGTGAATATTTAACAAAAAGAGGTGAGAATGAAAGAAAGAACGCGCTTATAAGTCCAGCAGTTTCATTAAAATATTTTTTCCCTGTATGATATAAAGCATATATTGTAGATACACCAAATATAACACTTCCAATACGGGCTAATAGATAGAAGAATTGCGTATTAGTAACAAATTGTACTGTGAAATCAGCAGTGTCTTTGTAAATCCCAAATATTTTTCCTGCTAAAAAAACAATTCCTTGCATTATAAAAGCTATATATAAATAGAATTGCGGATATAGAAACCAGTGAGGATTAAAATCCCATTCTTTCCAGAAATTAAAAACTCTTAATAATTGATCTTCTTCTCCCCATAGAGCATTTGTATGAGATGACAGACCGTGGTTTATTCCGTAAATCTGGATAATAAAACCTAATATTAAAATTAAAATTAATATTATTATATATATATTTATAAAGGAAGTATTCTTTTGTATGTTATTATTTTTCATGAATTTTTTCGCTAATAATCTGTTTGATAGAATATTCATCTTTTTGCTGCAGTGTATTTGAAATCATTTCTCCTAGAAGACCTATAGAAATAAGCTGGATTCCAACAATTATAACAAGAATAGAAAATATTAGAAGAGGGAATTTCCCCAGAATACTGTCATATAAAATATGAAGATAAACAAGATAAAAACCAATAGCAGTACCAATAGAAACCAGAAGAAATCCCCATAAACCAAATAAATGTAATGGGCGTTTTATGTATTTTACTAAAAACAAAACTGTTAACAGATCAAAAAAGCCATGGAAAAATCGTTCTATTCCGAATTTTGAAATTCCTGATTTACGAGCATGATGTGTTACTTTTATTTCTCCAATACTGTATCCATGCCAGTATGCTAGAACAGGCAAATATCTATGGAGTTCACCATAAACCTTAATATGTTCTGTAACTTCTTTGCGATAAGCTTTAAATCCACAATTAAAATCGTGAATTTTTATACCTGTAGTAAAAGCAGTAATATAATTAAAAAATTTTGAAGGAATAGTTTTTGTAACAGGATCAAATCTTTTATATTTCCA
>JACRDZ010000033.1 GCA_016212735.1 Candidatus Firestoneibacteriota bacterium
CAAGGGGCGGCATTTATAAAATCTTTACCAATCCATTTTATGCGGGGGTCATTGAATGGAGTGGCAAACAATACGAAGGCAAGCACGAACCAATGATTACGCTTGAGGAATATGAACGAGTTCAGGTATTACTTGGCAAAAAAGGGAAGTCAAGACCGCAAAAACATGAGTTTGCTTATACCGGGTTTATTCGGTGTGGTGAATGCGGATGTCTTTTTACAGCTGAAACAAAAAAGAAAAAAATAAAAAACTCAGAAGAAATTAAAAAATATACTTATTATCATTGCACAAGAAAGAAAAAAGATATTAATTGTTCACAAAGAAAAGTAATTAGAGAAGATGAATTAGAGCTTCAAATCGAAAATGAATTAAAAAAATATACTATTTTACCTGAGTTTAGAGATTGGGCTTTAGAGATTTTGAATAATAAAAATGATGTTGAAATTGAAGATAGAAGTAAAATTCATGAAAATCAAAGTAAGACAATTTTGCAAACTCAAAAAGAATTAGATAATTTAGTTAAAATGAGATACAAGGAATTAATAACAGACGAAGAATATATTAAAGAACGAAATCTTTTAGAAAATAAAATTATTCACTTAAAAGAACGACGAAAAGAAACCGAATCAAGAGCTGAAAAATGGTTAGAATTAACAGAAAAAACTTTTGATTTTGCCACTTATGCAAGAAATGCTTTTATTAATGGAGATATTCAAACTAAGAAAGAAATATTAATGGCTTTAGGTCAGAACCCAACTATAAAAGATGGGAAGCTTAGTATTCAAGCCAATGAGTGGTTACAGCCTATTGGAAAAGATTATCCTGCCTTAGAAGCAGAATTTGTAAAGTTAGAACCGAATAAAAACCTTGCTACCACAGAACAAAATGAAGCTTTGGATGCCATTTATACACAATGGCTGGGGAGGAAGGAATCGAACCCTCACAAACAGATCCAGAGTCTGCTGTCCTACCGTTAGACGACTCCCCAATTTGAGTTTGAGAGTTTAAGGAGTTGTATAGCATGTTAACTTTTTATAAGTTACTGGAGTTCTCTCTACAAATTCACTGAATTTAAATAATGTGGAGGCGAGGGAAGGACTTAAACCTTCGTATACAGCTCTGCTGGCTGTAGCATATTCTCTCTGCCACCTCGCCATATTTATATAAAGGAAATATATCCTATTATAATATAAATTATTTGTCAATACTATTTTTATTTTAATGTTTTTAAATTACATTCTTTTTTAAATTCTTCACGCAAAATTTCTACAAAAATTTTAGCTACCTGCGGATCGAATTGAGCCCCTGCATTTTTCTCTACTTCATCAATAGCTTCTTCTTTTGTAAATGCGAGTCTATATGGACGGTTTGTGATCATTGCATCATAAGAATCAACAACATTTAAGATGCGTGAACATAATGGGATATTCTCTCCTGAAACACCGTCCGGATACCCTTTACCGTCAAAACGTTCATGATGAAAACGAATCAAAGGTCGGATTTTTTTAAGTAAAGGAACTGATTCCAATATTTGTTCACCGATCACTGTATGTTCTTTAACTATTTCAAATTCTTCTTTATCCAGTCTTCCTGTTTTTCCAAGAATAAATAAAGGAAGACCAACTTTACCTATATCATGAATTATACATAAATACTGTAAATCTTTTTTCATTTCCTCCGAAAAGTTTAATTTTTCTGCAATTTTAAATGCGTAACGCTCTACCCTTGAAGCATGCCCATGGAAAAATGGGTCGAGAGCTTCAATAGCATATGACATAGCTTTTAAAACATCAAAAAAATTAGCATAAAAATATTCTTTTTGATATTCAGCTTCTATATATTTACCAAGATAATTAACAAAATTCATAAATATTTCTCTGTCTTTCTCTGTAAAATCCACTTCAGAACGGAATAGCGCCATAAATCCATTATGTGACTTCTGAATTGATAATGGGGCAACAATATAATAAGGTAAATGTGTTAGTGCAGGTAAAGTTTTTTCAGTCTCATTAATCAAATTTTCAGGTGTCAAATCATCAAAGTTAAGAGAAATGTTATTTCTAGATTCCAACTGTTTTCTTTTTATTATATTTACTATCTCTTCTACAAGATTTGAAGGTAATGTATTTTGTGAATAAATTAGAAATCTATAATGTGATTGATCACTTCTTAATATGCTTGCACTCACCTGATAATAAAGAATCTTAGATAATAATTGATTCGTTTCTTCAAAAATTTGTTTCAATTCCATTTTTATCTCCTTAAATCGATATAAATCAATTATAAGCCTGTTGTTTCAAATATATTACTAAAATAAAAAACTGTTAAATTTATATAATAATTAAATGGATAATGAGTATAAAATATGTTATGATTATATACTGAGATTATTATTTAAGCAAATAAAAAATTAATAATTCATTTCTGAAGAAACATTTTACTAATATTTAAGGTAAATATGAGTAGAAGTTAATCGGTTTATATATTATTTGTACTGTGTAATGAACTTAATTAAGTTGATTTCACTTGACATATTTTCATATAATGTTATATATTATTACATAATATTATGTTATGCATAAATTATTAAACACAAGTAGTTTAATAGAATTTCAATGAAACTAATAAATAATTTTGAGGGGGTGAGTATTGTGAAAATCTCATATATAAAACCTAAAATAGTTGCCAGTTCTTGCGTTCATCCATGTTAACATATTAAGCAACCAGACAATTTTGTTTTTGGCTCATATAAATGTATTGTTATTAGCATAATATGTTTTATGTAAACTGATAGAATAAAAGCTTTGTGTGAACTTTTTCTTCATTGTATTTAAAAGATAAAAAGTTTTTCTTTTTGACATTTCTTTAAAATGTTGTAAAATTACCTATTGGGGAGCCGAATAACTGGTTGCTTAATTATTATGGTATTAGTATGCAAAAAAATAATTGTATGATATTAAAAACACCTCTTAGAGTAACATGGAAAATATCAAATAAAAGCTCTATTAATAAAAAAATACTTACTGATTTAATTACTTCTCGAATTTTTTTACTTAAATTAAATTTAGGTAAATTTAATTTAAACAATGAAGAGGTGTCAGAAGTAATAAACACACTAACCAAAAATGGAGTTCGTGTATCTATAAATATAGATATATCAGCAATAGATGAACTACTTTCTTTAGACCTCCTGAATATAAAATTTGACAAACTGATTTTTGAAATTCAATCCGTTAAAGAACTCCAAAAAAACAGTAAAAAAGTTGAACATTTTAATAAAAAATTTAATTTACCAAAAGCTGTCAGTATATCTTTAACAAATAATAATATAAGTGAAGTTAGTTCTATTGTAGAAAATGCTAAAAATATGCATTTTAGAGAAATAATTTTTATTAATGATGAAATAGCAGATAAAAAAATCACAAATAAAAAGAAATATAATTTCTCTACAGAAAAATGGGATGGATTTAAGAAAATAATAAAGAAAAACCATCAAAAGTGGAATAAAGAAATAAATTTCACTATACATGATTATTTCATATGGAAAGAGTTCCCAAAACAGGAAAATGACAATAAAGTAATTAAAGGAGAATATAACGGTTGTCAGGCAGGGAACGTACTGGCATATATTTCAACAAATGGGGATGTATTCCCCTGTGCTTCCATGCCTTTTAAAATGGGGAATTTACAAGAATCTAATTTTCAGGAAATATGGGCATCGGAAAAACGCAAAATGCTATATAATACGTTAAATAGCGAATTAGAGTTATGTATGAATTGCAGATTCGTAGACTGTAAAGGTGGGTGCAAAGGTATGTCATATTTTTTATATAACAATTTTAATAATCAAGATAGATTATGCCCTTTTAAAGTCAAAGAACAGTTATAAAATGATGTTCTATATCTTTTAGTATTAAAACATATCAATAAAATGAGGTTGTATTATGATAAAAAACAAATTAGTATTATTTATTTTTTTTATTTATTTTATTTCTTTTGGTTTAATTAAAAACGGACATGCTTGTCTTGGAAAAACACTTACTATCGGATATAAAAATTTTGCTGAACAGAAAATTCTAGCTGAAGTTCTTTATGTAATAATTACAGAACGGACAGGGACGACAGTTGTGTTGAAAAGCTTTAATAGTACTAAAGAATGCTATGAAGCTCTTATGAAAGGAGAGATTAACCTATACGTGGAATATATTGGAGCAACATACAGTGAAATACTTCATAAAGATAATCTGCAAACTGAATCTGAAAAAGAAAAAATTTTAGAGTTAATAAAGGATAATTACAGCCAGAAAAAAAATTTAATAGTATTAAATGCTTTTGGATTTGAAAGTATTGCTCCGGAGAATGAATATCTTCGCAAAAAAAGATTACCTCTTACTGCAACTCCAATAATAGGGAAAGAAACATTGAATATGTTTCCAATTCTGCCAAGTTTATTGAATAAGCTGGGTGGAAAAATTGATACTCCTTCAATAAAAGCCTTGATAAAACTGGTGGAAAAAGATAATATGAATCCCAGAACCGCAGTACAAAATTTTTTAAAGATTAAAAAACTAATTTAAGGGGCTGCTCGAAACCCTAAGGGAATACCAATGTTCCACCAAAAACTCAAAATCTATATTAAAATCTCAATTCTATTTGTATGTCTATTTTTAGAAACTTGTGCCGGCAAAAATAATTTAAAACAGCATATTCCATTAAAAGTTGAAGGTAACATATATAAAAATACTGTATGGTCCGGAGATATTATTATAACCGGAGATGTTGTTATTTTAAAAGACGTAAAGCTTACAATTCTTCCAGGGACAATGATAAATATTGAGAAAAGTCCACGTGACAGAGTTGATCCCCAATATTTTTCAGGAAATATTGAGTTGATTGTAAGAGGTAAATTAAGAGCGTTGGGAAAAAAGAAAAAACATATCGTATTTTCATCTTATCCAGAAAATAACGAAAATTCCAACTGGGCAGGAATAATTTTTGAAAATAGTAATGAAAATAATATACTTGAATATTGTGATATTTTTGATGCAGATACAGGTGTGAATATAATAAATTCGTTGGTAACTATTGAAAATTGCAGATTTGAAAGAAATATTTATGCTATAACTGTTTTATCATCCTATAAAA
>JACRDZ010000164.1 GCA_016212735.1 Candidatus Firestoneibacteriota bacterium
TATGGAGTGAGAATGAAACAATCTGATGAAATAAATGAACCCTGTATGGTAAATATTACGCATAGTATTTTTGAAAATAATGATACAGGTATATCTCTAAGAAACGCAATTTGCAATGCAGATAGTAATATATTGCAGAAAAATAAAATCGCTATCTGGCTTAAAGAAGGAGTTATTATTAAAATAGTAAATAATACTATTAAAGATAATACTAAAGGAATATTTTTTACAAATACTCCGAAAATAAGAATTACAAAAAATAACATATTTGGAAATAATTACAATATCTATCTGGGAGAAAATCAGAAAGAAGATATAGACGCACTGAATAACTGGTGGGGAAGTGCTGTCCCAGAAGAAATTGAAAAAAAAATTTTAGATCAAAAATGGGATTCTTCGCTTGGTACAGTAAATTATATACCTTTCCTGCATAACCCGAACTAACACTTAAAGATAGAAGGCTCTATAAATTGCAAACTACAAATTTATTCAAAGCTACATTAATATACATTATCGGAATTATTATTGGAAGATATTTTTATTCAAATAATTTTACTTATTATTTTTCTTTAATAATATTTACTGCAGTAAGCGCATATTTTTTAAAAAAACATATTCCAGCTAAGAGATTTATTTTTTTTACATCTGTTTTGCTTCTTGGAATAATAAACTACAAATGGAATGAACCATACATAAATATTGCAGATAAAAATCAACAGATACAGCTAGAAGGTACAGTAAACAGCATCCCTTTAAATGCTGGTAATATAACAAGATTAGTTCTTGATCTAAAAAAAATCGTATTATCCAATAAGACTGAAAAATATTTTAAAAATGTATTTGTAAATGTAAACATCTATAATCCTGATAGAGAATATTTCTATGGTGATGTTTTAAACATTAAAGGGGATCTGAATTTACCACAAAAAAGACGTAATCCAGGGGGAATAGATAAAAAGGCGTTACAAGAGATAAACAATATTACAGGGGTAATAAATGCGTCACAGAAAAATGTTTATAAAATAGGATTTAACCCTGACAAGAGAATTAAGTTTAGTCTTTTTTCTTTACGTAAAAAAATCGTTTCTGAAATTAAAAAATATCTTTCATCACCCTATGATTCAATTTTTTTAGGAATAATGCTTGGAGAAAAAGAAGAGCTTTCTTCTGATATATTTGAATTGCTTCAAAAAGGTGGAATTGCGCATATTATTTCAGTATCAGGGCTGCATATAGGTATTTTAAGTTTTATCTTATATCTTTTGTTTTCTCCTCTGCCTGTCTCCCCTGGATTTAAATCTATTTTAAATATTGTCCTAATTATTAGTTATACAATTCTGACTGGTGCTTCAGACCTTTCAATACGTGCAGCAGGACTGGTATCTATTTTTCATATAACAGGTCTTTTTAAACGGAATACAGAAATTGTAAATTATCTGTGGCTTGCCTTACTTATTACTCTTTTAATATCCCCTTTATCTTTATTTTCCGCAGGATTAATACTCTCTTATGCAGTTACTTTTTGCCTTATTTGCTTTACCCCGATTTTCGAAAATTATTTTAGTAAACTACCTCATACAATACGTATGCCGCTTTCAGGTTCATTGGCAGCACAGATTGGAGCTCTCCCTTTAACAGTATATTACTTTTATACTTTTTCAATAGGAGCGCTATTTATAAATCTTATAATTCTGCCCCTTGTTGGTATTATAATGCCTTTAGGTTTTGCATTCATTGTAAGTACATTTATTTTTCCGCAGGCAGCAAGTATATTGGCAGAAGTTATATGCTTCTTAATTAATTTGACTGTTAAAATCACTTCATTTTTCATATCAATACCAGGTTCATACTTTTTTATACCAACACCGCCGGTTATTATTATAATAAGCTATTTTATTTTTATTTTGTGCTTTCTATACAAATCTTCTTTCATGAAAAAATTTGGTTTATTTCAGATATTGCTTGTTTTAAATTTTTATATTTGGAAGTCAGTATTAACTTACAATGGCTGGCTCATGAAGATAAATTTTATAGATGTTGGACAGGGAGATGCTATATTTACTGTTTTACCTGGTAATAAAAATATTTTAGTAGACACAGGCCCTATTTCAGGCGGGAATGAAGTTGAGAATTACCTGCGTAATAATGGTGTGTGGAAAATTGATACACTGATTATTACACATGCTGATCTTGATCATGCCGGCGGATTAATAAGAATAATAAAGCATTTTTCAATAGACAATATATATTTTAATTTATCTTATGCAAAGACTTTAAATGATACTGAAAAAGGACTAAAGATAAGTTTAGCTTCTAAATATAATGATATTAAATCTGCTTATAGAGGAGATAAAATTCCTCTTTCTCCATACGTTTCATGTCTGGTGATCAATCCGCCGAAAGATAGTAATTTTACATTTTCCAATGATAATTCACTTTCACAGCAAATATGGTATAAAAATTTTTCTCTAATTTTTACAGGAGATATGGGATATAGACCAGAAAAGCAGATTTTAAATTCATGTATTATAAAACCAGCCACTGTACTTAAAGTGTCTCATCATGGAAGCAAGTCATCAACAAGCAGGGCATTTTTACTCGCAATACAACCGGATGTGGCTGTAATATCTGCAGGGATTAATAATAAATTTGGACATCCAAATACTGATACTCTTGAAAAGCTGAAACAGTTGAGGAGCAAAATCTATCGTACTGATCAGAATGGGATGATCAGTATAATCACTGATGGTATTTACTATAAAGTAATTACTTTTTTAAGTGAATAATCTATTATATAATCTTGACTTTTGGTTTATCTCTTAGTAATATAACACACAATCAGAAAGCCGATGGAGAAAAATATATGTGTCTTGCTGTTCCAGGTAAAATTATAAAAATACAAAAACAAATTGCTACAGTTGATTTAGGAGATTTTAAAAAAAATGTAATGCTTGATTTACTGCCTGAAGCAAAATTAAATGATTATGTCCTTGTGCATGCAGGTTTTGCTATAAGTAAAATGAATAGAAAGGAAGCACAAAAAACTCTTAAATTATTTGCTGCAATATATGAAACAAAGCAATAAACTAACCTAAGTCCTCTATGGTTAAATATATATGAAAAAAATAAAAGAAAAAAAAATACTTCAAAATATTCTGACTCTTATTTCAAAAAAAATACTTAAACGATCTTACAGTTTTATGGAAGTTTGCGGAACTCATACAATGTCAATTGCAAAATTCGGTATTCGCGACATACTTCCTGAAAATATAAAACTTTTATCCGGGCCCGGCTGCCCTGTATGCGTTACTCCTCAGGAAGTAATTGATGCTATAATAGAGCTTGCAAAAAATAAAAATGTAATTATAACAACGTTCGGAGATATGATGAGAGTCCCTGGAAGTAAAATATCTCTTGAAGAAGAAAGAATACATGGTGCACAAATAAGAATTATTTATTCTCCAGAAGAATTATTGGGATTAGCATCTTCTTATCCTGAAAAAGAAATAGTATTTATCGGAGTAGGATTCGAAACAACATCTCCTAGTGTAGCATCTGTTATAAAAAAAGCTTTACAGAACAAAATAAAAAACATATCGGTTTTTACAGCTTTTAAGATTATTCCGCCAGCTCTAAGAGCTATACTTAATCATCCAAAAATAAAGATTGAAGGTTTTATTTTACCAGGGCATGTAAGTACAATTATTGGGAGTCATGCTTATGATTTTATACCGGAGGAATACGGCATTCCAGGAGTAATAAGCGGTTTCGAACCAATTGATATTCTGCTTTCTATATCAATTTTGATAGAACAATGTAATACTAAAAAATTTAGTATAGAAAACGAATATATCCATGGTGGAGTTACTGCTTATGGTAATAAAACAGCTTTAGCATTGCTTGATGAAGTCTTTACTATTGGCACAGATAATTGGAGAGCAATAGGTGATATTAAGGACTCAGGCCTTTTTTTCAGAGAAAAATATAAAATGTTTGATGCAAAACATAAATTTAATATAAAAGTACCTGATATAAAACATCCTTCAAAATGCATTTGCGGAAATATACTGCTTGGCTTGGCTCTACCTACAGAATGCAAATTGTTTGGACTTAAATGTACTCCTGCAAAACCTGTTGGTCCATGTATGGTTTCAACAGAAGGATCATGCGCTGCTTATTATAAATATGCTCATAAATAAAAGGATATAATTATGCAGAAATATATTTCTCTTTCTCATGGCAGCGGAGGACGCGCTTCACAGGAATTGATTAATATATTATTTAAAAAGCATTTTGCTAATTCTATTCTGAACCGTATGGAAGATGCAGCAGTTTTATCTTTATCAGGCAATGAATTCGCTTTTACTACAGATTCTTATGTTGTTAATCCAATATTTTTCCCTGGCGGAGATATTGGGAAACTTGCTATATGCGGAACAGTAAATGATATTAGTGTAATGGGAGCAATCCCATTATATATTTCTGCATCTTTTATTTTAGAAGAAGGAATGTTAATATCGGATATGGAGAAAATAGTTAAA
>JACRDZ010000167.1 GCA_016212735.1 Candidatus Firestoneibacteriota bacterium
CCATCAAAACGAGCAAGTAATCTTTCCCCATCACATGCATTAAGGCATTATGAATAGAGCGAAGGACTATGAGAATATAATTCTATGTCATTCTGAGCGAAGCGAAGAATCTGTTTTTGAAGCATGTAAAGCAGATTCTTCGCTTCGCTCAGAATGACAATAAAAACTAAAATATATAAAGACTAATAATGAGTACACTAAGCGGGAATAACAAAAATTCTTCTAACTTATTACTATTTAAGGTGTTCTCTGTGGTTAATTTTGACATTACCAATAAAAAAAATGGGAGATTCTTATGTTTAAAAAGTTTATATTAATAGTGTTAGTATTTGTTGCAAATGTTATTTATGCTGAGAATCCAAAGATTTATGATGCTTTAAAAAAGCTTGAAGATAATATGGAAATGAAAAAGGATATAAGAGCAAAAGTTGTTTTAACTCAGCAAAAAGTTGATCAAGGTATAAAAGTAATTGAAATGATTTATTACAGGCGTGATTCGGATGATTCATTTTTAATTGTAATGACTGCACCTGAGACAGAAAAAGGGAATGGATATCTCAGAGTTGGTGATAATTTCTGGATGTATAGAAAAAACACAAGAACATTTCAGCATATTAACAGGGATGAAAGCATTGGCGGCTCAGATGCAAAAGCCGATGATTTTGAAAAAAGAAAATTAACAGAGCTCTACGAGGGTGCAAAAGATGAAAAAAATAATGAAAAAATAAAAGAAACCATGCTTGGGAAAGTGCCTGTTTATGAACTTGAAGCAAAAGCCAAAGTAAATGATGTTGATTATCCGAGAAAAATATATTGGCTTAAAAAAGATACTTTCTTGACTCTTAAGGAAGAATCATATTCAACATCAAATACATTAATGCAAACAGCATTTTTTTTACAATATACAGTTATTGATAATAGATTTGTACCCATTAAACATATTTATGTCGATGAATTTGAAAAAGGCAATAAGACTATGGTTGAGATATCTGATATTTCAACAAAAAAAATTGAAGACAGTATTTTCACAAAAGCTTATCTGGAAAATTTAAGTAAATAATAAGATAATTACAACATATAAGTTGTAATTATCTTGACAAAACAATATTTATATTGTATATATATAATATGAGAGAAAAAATTAAATCCATACAAAATGAAATTTTAAATGTTTTAGCTAATAAAATCAATGATTTTTATTTAGCCGGTGGTACAGCTTTATCATTATTCTATTTTAATCATCGACAATCAGATGATTTAGATTTCTTTACACAAGAATTTTCTAAAAAAAGAATTGCAGAAATTACAAATGAAATAAATCTAATAACAAAAAAAAACATTGAACTTATTAATGAAAATCTATCGGAAATTTATGTTAAAGTAATGGTTTATAGCTTAGAATATGATAAAGACAAATTTCTTAAAATTGATTTTATCCAGGATTTTTTCAAATTAATTAAATCACTTAATAATGTTAATGGAATAAACATCTTGTCACTGGAAGATATTTATTTAAGAAAAATATATGCAATAAGCGGTTTCAGTAAAGAAATAGATGGAATAGGACGTAAAAAATTTACTGGGGGAAGACAAGAAGCTAAAGATTTATTTGATATTTATTTTTTATCATATAGTTTTATGGGATTAGCCGATTTTATTGATAAATATTGCGATCAGGTATTGAAGGAAGGGCTTATTCGTTGGTACAGAACATTTGACAGAACAGAAATGAAAATTGGTTTATCTGAAATAAAAACGGATAAAACGATTGAATTTAGAGATATTGATAAGCATTTTGCTGGGGAAATAGATAAAATATTAACCATGGAGATAGATTTATCATGAAACAAAATTGGCTCTGGGATAAGAATATAACAGAAGATGATGCAAAAAAGATTTTACTGGATACTACAAATCCAGAATTTATATCCTATGCCTCTTTACTTTTATCACGAAAAAATTCTGCACAGGAAGTTTTTAAGGAATATTTAACACAAAGGGATTTTTTGATTTTCTGGCAGAAAATAAAAAAACAAATGAGAAAAAATTCATGGAATGATCCCAGAATTGAATATTGGCAGGCAATTTATGAAACATTAAAATCAAAAAGTGGAGAATTTGCTGAATTAATAGAAGAAAAAATTCAGCAATTTTATTCACCATTATTAAAAGAAATTGGACTAAAAATTAAGAATGAACGTGAAAAAAAAGGAATAACTCAAAAAGAATTAGCTCTCAATTTAAAAATTTCACAGCAGATTATTTCACGAATTGAAAAAGGGAAACAAAATATTTCAATTGAAACATTGGAAAAAATTTGCAATGCGTTAAGTTTGCCGATTGACATTGAAAATTTTGGATTAAAAAAAGATGCTGAATTATCAATAATACTTTCAAAATATGTTTTACCTTTTTGGAGCAAAACACCAGAAGAATTTGAAAATTTATGCTATGCTTATCTCAAAAGATCTAAAGAATATAATGATGTTAAACCTTATGGAGGGATTGGAGATAAAGGAAGAGATATTATTGGATATAAATTTAATACTGTTGGAAGAAAAGAAAAATGGTATTTTCAATGCAAGAATTATGAAAAAATATATTTCAAAGATTTTAAAGAAGAACTTGATAAAATAAAAAAACATTCTGATGAAATTGAAAATTTTAAACCAGATAAAATTATTTTTATAACTGCCTGCCCAGTTTCTCCAAAGTGTAGAGATAAAACAAAAGAGTATGCTGATAATCTTGGTTTTAGCGAAATAGAAATTTGGAATGATGTTGAGTTAACCGAAAGAATTGAATCGATAAAAAGATTAAAAGAAGAATTTTTTCCAATAGGGATTAGTAAAAATGAATCTATATATAAAGAATTACGTAATAGTATTAAGGTTGAACAACTTAATGATAAAAGAATTCAACAATTAAAATTATGGGATGTGATTACTAATTTAATAAATAGACATTTTGAAACCGCATTTGAATTATTAATAGAAAAAACAATATGGGATGAAATTACTTATGAAGAAAAATTAAGAATTGCTAATATTTTTTCTATGAAAGGTGCTCCGGAAGAGTCTAAGAACATTCTAAAAAAAGTTGAAGCTGAAGCTGAACAAAAAAAAGACACACAATTCTGGATAGGAATGAGCACAAACGCAGTATTATTAGAAGAAAAGAATTTAGCTATTAACTCAGAGCAAAAAGCAATAAAATTTTCTTCCGGGACTGAATTTGAAAAACCTACTTTATCACATTTTAATACTTTAATGCATAGATATTGTACTGATGGGGAAGTATATCCGGATATTAAAATCCCATTTTTTATAGCAAATGAACAATTCATAAATAAACTTACAGATAATCTGGAAAAAGCACGTAATCTTGTTTTTGATTATGCGTCATTGCTTAATCTGGCTAAAATGAACTTACTAGGTCATTTAGATAAATTGAATAAAAAAAATTTTATATGTGAAGAGCTTTTTTTCAAAATACAATATGAATTATTGAGATTTGAACAGGAAGATTTAAGAAGACTCTGGAATTTTTTAAGAAAATCAAAAGGGATTCAAATTATAGAAGAAATAAAAGCCGAATTGAATGAAAAAGATATTAATGAAATGCTGGATAAATGGCTTGTAGATTCTGCAAAACTTGCTAAAATTAAAGACGCTGTTTTTGTTATTGATGATTTGCATACTTTGAATTTTTTTGAACAAAAAGAAAATATTAAAGTCTGTAATAGTTTAATTATACTTAATAGTTTCTTATCAAAAGGATGGATTGATGAAAAAATTTATTCTACTTCTTTAGGCGATCTTGCAGAGAGGTTTTATACTTTCTTACCATTTAATGGTTATAATCTGTATCAAATAGCTATGGAAGATAATGCTAAAATTACCTTGCGTTCACAACATCTTATAAATCAATTGCTTTTACCAGGGTCAATTCCAGAAAGTTTTATAAAAGTTTTTATTGAGTTCATTGATCTTTTGTGGAAAAGCGGATTACTGCCAGAGGATAAAGTTAATTGGCTAGAATTTTTAACAGATAGTTTTTTTAAATATTTAAATTTTTTTTATGAACAACCAGATGATACAGATATTAAATATTTTCCCAATTTTATGCAAGTGTGGGCAATTGCTATTCAAAGAAGCAATCTTGATGAATTAACACTTTTAAATAAAAATATTGATGAAAAACTTAAAGATTTACCAAAAATAAGAGATAATTTAAAAATATTAATCAATGCTATGTTTAAAAAATAGTAAAATTAATATAAAGGATTGGATTATAATAATGAAAAAATTGTTTTTTTTATTTTCTATTTTTATATATTTTAATTCTTATATTTTTGCGGAAGATAAAATTAATGAAGACGATCTTTTTTCTAATCCTGATTTAATTATTGAAACAGATAAAAAGATAACTGCTTCTGATAGTAAGCCAAAAGAAGAGGAAGAAAAAAAGACAGTTGATTTTACAGGTGAAATAACAGGTTCATCGGATTATTTTGCAAGTCGTGATAAGGATGAAAAAAAGAATTCGTTATCATCTTCAGTACTTGCTAAATTTTTTCTTGATGCACGGCTTAAAAGAGGGACAAAATATTTTGCAGATCTGGAAATATTGAATAATTCACAAATAAAAGATAAAGATCTGGATTTTGTTCTTTCACTTAAAGAAACATTTATTGATTTTAATATTAAAAATGCCGTATATTTCAGGACTGGGAAACAAGTACTGCAATGGGGAAGATGTTATCTGTGGAATCCTACTGATGTTATAAATGTTGAAAAATTATCGTTTATAAAAAAATTAGGATCCCGAGAGGGAACTTATGGAATCAAAACTCATATCCCTTTTGGAACAAAATATAATATTTATACTTTTCTTGATACTAAAAATGCAACTGATACTAATGAGCTGGGATTTGCCGCGAAATATGAATTTTTAGTGGGAAATTCTGAAATGGCTTTTTCCGGATGGAATAAAAAAGGGTATAGTCCTGCATACTCATATGATTTTTCAACTAAAATATTCGGCATTGATACATTTGGAGAAGCAGCATTTTTATATGGTGACAATAATGAAAAAATTAAAGAAGAAAATGGAATATTATCAACTTATAAAGAAAGAGACAAGTGGATACCCAAAGCCAGTATAGATTTTGGGAAGCAATTTGATTTTATGGAAATTACTGATAGGATATCTGTAAATATGGAATTTTACTATAATCATACAGGGTATACTGAAAATATCTTAAAAGATAAAACAATTTATAATTTTAGCCAGGCTGATAAGCAAGGTAAAACAAGTGGAACTAAAACAAATCTTTTGCTTAACAATAATTTATATGAACAAAACAATTTATCCAGATACTATGCAGCATTATTTACCAGTGTAAAAAAATTCATAATAAGCGACATGACATTACAGGTCAACTTAATCAATAATCTGAATGATAATTCCAGCATACTTACAACCGGAGTTACATACAAAGATATTACTGATTTCAGCCTGGGATTTAATATTTATTCTTACCTTGGAAAAGCTGACAGTGAATACACATTTCAAAATAATTCAGTAGTGACACAACTTACGGTAAGAGTTGTTTTTTAAAATCTAATATCTTATTGCATTAATCCTTTTTGAAATTGTAACTAATGCCGGGGTTTTAGAGACGAAGCAATCTCGTCTTTTAATTTCCCATACATTAAATAATTTGAATTTTTAGCATATTATAATATATAATCAATAATTACAGTAAACATTTTCTTTTTATTATTCCAAACAAGGTACTGTCAAAAGTAACATGAAAACAGCTCGATAAATCGAGCAACTACATTAGGTTTTTGTAGTTGCCTGATTCATCAGGCTTAAAAAAGGAGGAAGCGATGAAAAGTTTTAAAGTTGTAGTAGTTGTGGGTTTATTCGCAATGGCATGTTTTGGAAACATCTCAGCCAATGAACAAGAAGGAGGAGTAAGCGGTGATGCTGCGCTTCAGAAATTGGAAGAGGGAAACAAAAGATATAAAGAAGCAAAATTAACTCATCCGGATCAAACAAAAGAACGTCGTGAAGAAGTGGCAAAAGGGCAACATCCTTTTGCAGTAATAGTCAGTTGCTCTGATTCAAGAGTCCCGCCTGTCTGTGTCCTCAGTGAACTCTGTGAGAAATTTTGTTTGTGTTTTTTTTATTTACATTAATTTAAGCCTGATAAATCACTCAAATTTCCATACAGATTTAGCATATCTTGCCAATTTTCTCTGCCTCTCAGAAACTCTCTCTGGATTCCATTCATTAAATAGACTATCTTGAGCTGTTAATTTATAGCTACTTGTTTTGTAAATTTCTTTTTTCGTAGAATATAGATCATTTTGACAACTTTTATTTTTTGATTCTTCCAGAAGTGTATAATTGCCTAAACGAAATATAAATGGAATTTGTTCTTCAATAGTAAAATGTGATTCCCAATTTTGAGAGGGGTTTTCCGGTAATATATGCTCAATAGTTATTGAACTGTCGGTAAAATTATATTTTTTATTACTTATCTGATTTTCCAAAGAAAAGAGAATATATCTGACAAGTCTTGTCCCTTTTCCTTTTGTGATAATACTTTTCGCGGCAAACGCACTTTCAAACTCCTCGTCAGAAATATAAACTGCTTTTAGGTTTTGGAATATTTCACTCGTGTTTTTAAGCTTGTTATTATAAACTTCCCTTGCCGTATTATTATATTCCTCCTCAAGTCTATTCGGGTTTAATCCGCCAATTACATTATAACGAAAAGCGATAACCGAGCAGCATCTTAATAAACGGGCATATTCATTCGCATCAAATTTTTTATAAGCCGCTAACAAGAGCGGATAGCATTGAGTTACCCCAAATAATTTTAGTTGCTTGATATATTCGGATTGCCCGGCTTGTTTCCAAAGCTCCTCTTCGGGTTGTGAAAAAGCAGCATAAAGTTGAGCATTATTTTCCAATTCATCCAGCAAAGTAAAAGCCTGATCGGCATTAGTAATTGAAGTTTTAACAACCTTAAATAAATTCTGTTTTCTGGCAATCATATTTCTTGAATTCCAAAAATGTCTTAGATATGTGGTAAATTCTATGTTACCTAAGATATTGTTAATACTTTGCCATTGTCTTTCTGCCTGATCAATATCTGTTTCCCCATGTTCTGCTGCAACCATAAACAAATAGTTTTTTAATAAATCTGTCGGAGACAGTTTTACCCCTCTCGAATTAAGAGTTTCAAATACTTTAAAAGCATTCAGATCATTATCAACTGTGATAAATGTAAACATCAATTGATCCGCAACTTTTTTATTTAAAAAATCAGCCAATTTCTCGCCGGAAATATCTAATTCAAATCTCTTTTTTATTTTTTCATAAAAATATTCAACTGCATCAATAAGAAGTCTTTCCGAAGGTTTAAGCTTACTTTTTGTTGTTGGCTTTCTAAACCGCATCAAATAACTTTGATAAAAATCATTATTATTACGGTTAAGTGTTAATTTGCTTTTAGCTATTAAAGACGCAGGGTCTTTATATCCAAGAAATGAATCCATCAATAATTTTTTGCGTTCCTCATTATTTTTACTATCAATACCGTTTTCAATAAGTTCTGTAATGAGTTGGATTACAGCTAATGCAATAATACTCAATGTTGTCAACCTTTGTTGCCCGTCAATAACCATATATTCATTCGTAAGTTTGTTTTGTAATACCAGATAACCCATATAATGAAATTCCTCTTCATCCAGGTTAACCAGATCATACCAAAGATCGTCCCAATGTTCTTCCTCCCAAGAATAATCTCTTTGAAATCTTGGAACCGTGAAGGTCATTCCGTTTTTAATTAATTCACCCCATGAAGCTGTTTTTGTATCTAAAAGATTTTTTTTCATACAATACCCCCTAAATCTTTAATCCTTATTATCATATAACTTCATTAGCATAATCAAATTTATCATTACTTAATGCTTTATATCCGAATATTATTAATGATATTATTCCGAAAATCAATCCTGCAACAACACCGAAATCAACTATCCCCCGCCATGGCTGCGGTAATTTGCGGATTAGGATAATTAGTATAACTATAGCAATGGTTAAAGAGATCGCTGATATTTTTCTTTTTAAGCTTGATTTGAAATATCCCATGCAAAATAATGGAGCTAAAATTGAATTCATAAAAATATAATTATCTTTTAGGTATTTTGCGCGCGCTGCCACCCGCGGTGAAAAACCTTTATGAAAACCAAGATAACCTTTTACACCTAACATAAAAATAGTATTAAAAATTAACGCTAACCAATGATACCATAGAAAATTATAATTAAACGCTTCCAGTGCATACGGTGCCAATCTGAATATGGCACTTGCCAGTAACATTATTATACCGGCTATACCCCATACAGCTCCTGATATTTTTGCTATTCCATTTTTTTTATCCTGCATAAAATTAATTTCCTAAAATTCTTGTCATTCTGAGCAAAGTGAAGAATCTATCTTTTAACTATTACAAAATATATAAATTTTAGCATTAAGTCAAGAGAATATGTTTTCAAAAATCCTTGACTAAATATTTCTTTAATATTATATTCATACAATTAAAAAAAGAATAATCATGAATACAAAAAAAAATAAAAATATTTTATTAGATTCAAAAATAAATTATTTATTTATACTATCTTTCTTTATAATTTTATCTATTGCAATTATTAAATTGCCGTCTCTAAGCACACAAACTGAAGTATATGCTGAAGCAGGTACGAATTTTTTTGCTAATGCATATACTAATGATGTTTGGACTAATCTTACAGCTCATGATGCCGGGTATTTACCATTATTTCAAAGAATAATATCTTTAATAGTATTAAAGGTTTTCGGAATAACCAAAAATTTCCCTTATGTCGTACAATTCATATCATTATTTTTTATCGCTTTTTTTTCATCAATAATTAATTTAAGGTCATTCAGAAGCTTAATCGAATCCGATGCCATAAGGTTTATTGCAGGGATAACAATAGGGCTTTACCCTTCATATGAAGTTTTCACTTTTGTTAATTACGGTTATTTCGGAGCAAGTTTCATTTTATTTATGATGTATTATGATAAAGAAAATTTAAAACTTTCAATTTACATTCCAATTTTAATATTGAATTTTTTATTATTTGTTGTCAAACCGCATTTTTTAGTATTCGTACCTTTTTATATTTTTTTACTAATTTATTCAATAACCAAAAAACAAATAAAAAATATTATGTATTATGCATCCGGTATTATTTCGGCAATCTTACAATATATAACGCTCAAATCGAATTCCAATTCTGTTTGGAAAGTAAACATGGATTCAACCCCTGAAATTTTCAAAATGCTTTTTTCCTTTAGCACGAAAGCTTTTTATTATTATGTTCATCATTATGTTACAATATTTTTTAAATATTTTGTTATTATATACAATGCTCTCGGTGCATCAGAGATAGTTGTTTTTGCATGTATATTTTTCATATTTGCATTTGTTCTCTATTTATTAATAAAAACATACAGAGATAAAAAAATTCAAATTTTTTATTTTGCAATGTTGTGCAATATTTTAGCTTTTGGAGGAATTTTACTTGCTGTTATTTCAGTGGCATACTTACCCAATCCTGATTGGGGAACATTTGTATTTATAGTTTTTAAAAGACATTTCGTTTTTTCTTTTATATTCATTTATTTGGGATTAGTTGCTCTTATTCATAATTCATTAAAAAATAAAAAAATACAATTTGCAATGATTATATATATCTCTTTCCAATTTACAGCTTTTGGACTTGCATTAAAAGATCAGTTCCATCCTAAAAGAGTATCTTATTCCCAGTGGGAAATTTACAAAAATTTGCTGGACTACCCTGATTATTACATACCTGTCAATCCTTGTTATTCCTGGGCAATATCAAAAGATGCATATGAAATAGATTACATGCAAAATTCAATGAAAAATAAATTATTAGGAATAAATATACGCTCAATGACAGTGGAAACCAACCAGCAATATGATCGCAAAATGGTTATTAAGGCTTTTGATGAATTTGGAAATGTAATCGGACAAGCTGATCAAATTACTCCTGTCGGATACCGATACCGCTATTTATTATTTGAAAAAAAAGTTGCTCCGTTTAAAATAGACGTACAAATTGATCCAAAAGATTATTCTTCAGAATTAAAATATGAAAAAAGCCGGATTAGTACTGCAATAGAAAAAAAGCTGGAATCAAGTGATATGCGCTCCTTCAGCTCAAACATGATTTACTTTTTTGCCAATGAATTTGATCTTATTGAAGTATGGAATGAACAACCCAATCCTTACTTTAATATAAAATTTTTTGGGTCACAGGAATATAGCCTTGAAACCGAACAAACCGGGAATGCGATAGAAACGACTAATGAATTACTTGGAAATATAAACCTTACGCAAACTTTTACAAATAAAAAAAATGAATTAATCGGAATATCATTAATGATTAATCCGTTAAAAATAACTAATATATTTAAAATAAACATTAAAATATTGGATGAAAAAAACAACATCATTTTTATTGCTGATAATATTGATGTTAGGCTGTTATCGAAGGATGGATTTTATGATATATATTTTAAGGATGCATTTAATTCTTCTGGAAAAAAATTTAAACTTGTTGTGAATTCTTCGGATGAAATAAAGGAGAACCCAATTGGTTTATATTTAACCGATCAATATCCTCCGGACACGGAATTATCTATCAATAATAATGAAATTAAAAATAGAAGTCTTGTTTATAAACTAAATTATAGAAAAAATAAACAAATTTAGCTTGACAATATTGATATTTTGTCTATCATATTAATAATTATTATATAAGGAATTCCCCGCATGGAAGATAAAGAACGAACCTCGCGAAATGAAATTCTTTACCATGTTCTTGCTGCAATCAAGGATATGGGAATGAGACCGGAGATCCTATTAAGGCATGCGATTAATACTATGTTTGAAGATATGGAAGATGTAAAAAAAACCATTACCGGTGACATTGCATCTAATAACGTTGAAGAAGCTTTAAAACAACTAGAACACGCTGTAGAAGAACATCAGCTAATAAAAAAAGGTGATGTTGAGCATTCTTCGGATACTTCTCTTCATTTACACATTCATGGCTGCACCTACTTAAGCATTTCAGAGCAAGCAGAAAAACATGGTTCTACTGACGGATGTCCGATATGTGTATTCTCTATCGGAACAATTGGTGCTCTATGTGCTCTTACAAGTAAAAAACACCGTTCGATTAAAAAAACTCACACACCTGGAACAGATCTATGCGAAATCCAGGTTGAATTTGTTGATAATATTAAATAGGTTTATAATGGAGTATTGCGACATTGGCCGGAGATAAAATAGAAAAACTAATGGATGTATTGCGCAGTTTAAAAGAAAATACAGCTTTTCTGGAATCAGCAGCTATTGTCAATAAGGAGGAAGGTCTTATAATTGCTTCCACATGCAAATCTGAAATTGAAGAACAAAATATTGCTGCAATAACAGCTACAATCTGCAGTAATAGCCAGGAAATGATATCACATCTAAAAAAAGGAAATTTAAAACAATTACTTCTTGATACCGAAGAAGGTTATGTGTTACTCTGCGTAATAAATGAGGCAACACTATTGACAATCTTTACTGAAAAGGAATCGAGTTTGGGATTAATTTTTTTAAACAGTAAAAAATCATTAAAAAAAATAGCTGAAATATTACAAAATTATTAAATAAAAATTTAAAAAAGAGATGGTATGATTTGAAATCTCAAATCTCAAATCTCAAATTATCATAGGAGGATATTCTAATGCCAAATGACAAAGATGAATTGGAAAAAGTTTTAAAACGTTTAGAAGCTAATGTTCCTGAAATAGAAGCTGCAGCAGTTGTTAGTCTGGATGGATTAATTCTTGCTTCTGCTTTACCAAATGATATTGATGAAGATCGAGTAGCAGCTATGGCAGCAGCAATGCATAGTCTGGGAGAAAAGGTTTCCGAAGAATTAAAAAGAGGTATGCTTGAACAATTATTTATTCGGGGAGTTGAAGGATTTACTTTTATCGTTCAAGCAGGGGCAGAAGGCGTATTAACGGTTTTAGCTAGAAAAGAAGCTAAACTTGGACTTATATTTCTTGAAATTAAACGCGCTACAGTAGAAATTGCTAAAATATTAAGCCCTCATTAAGCTTTAAGCTGTTTTAAATACGGATCAAGAGGAAATACTTTTATTGCTTTATCAATAACTTTTTGCAACTGTTCATGATTATTTTCACTTAAAAGTATTTCACTCTGTAAAATAAAAGCATGCAAATAATCTGCACTTGTGCTGTTTATATTTGAAAAACATTTTATCGCTCTTTCATACGAACGAAGTGCTTCGGCATTTTTTTGTTTTTTCTGATATAAAATACCTTTTATTAAATATCCTCGCCCATCTCCTAATCTTAGCGATATAAACATACTTATTTCATGTAACGCATCATCTAAAAGTTCATTATTATTATTTGCTATTCCTTTGTCTAAATAACACAGAGAGAGATGCAGATGAGCTTCGGCAAAATTATAATTTATTTTTATTGCATTAAGATATGACTCAACAGCTTCAAAAAAACGTCCTTGCATCTTATAAACTAAACCAAGAGCAAAATGTGCCCATCTATTAGTAGAATGTATAAAAATCAAATTTTTCAAATACATTATTGCTGCATCCGGATTTCCTGATTTTAAAAAAGACATTGCCAGATTTAAATATGGCTTACCAAAATTCGATGACATATTAATAACTTTTTCCAGGCATTCGATGCTCTCTTTGAACATCCCAAGTTCATTATAAGTAAAACCCAGATTATTATATGCAAGTCCATTATACGGATCATTTCTCAATTCTTTCCATAAATATTTAACTCCATTTTTATAATCCTGACTTAAAACATAAGCTGTCCCAAGATCAAATAAAATATTTTCAAAAACAGGCCATTCTTTATTAATTCTCTGTAATTCAGTTAAA
The DNA here is from genome assembly GCA_016212735.1 of Candidatus Firestoneibacteriota bacterium. The sequence continues at coordinate 13,071 of JACRDZ010000167.1, forward strand.
GATTCTTCCAATCTATTTGATTTTAAATATATATGTGCGAGTGAATGATGTGCATCTTTAAGATCAGGAGCTATTTCTATGGATTTTTTAAAAGCTTTTTCAGCATTATTAAATTGATCTATTCTATAATATGCGCAACCTAAATTATAATAATTTGAAGCAAGCGGTTCTTTTACAAAAGTTTGGACTGAAGTTAATAATTCGATTGCTTCGGTTATCTTACCTTCATCCATAAAGACTTGGCTCTGTGTATAAATATCATAAACCCTATTCTGTTCTGAATCATTTAAACTAAAAAGCTCACAATCAAGAAGAGATATTTCTTTTTTAAGAATCGGATAATACAAAAAATCAATACTTCTTTCGGTTATTTCTGTTTTACGCAGAATATTTATTATTGCTTTATCCAAAACACTTTGATTTTCAGGCATAAAATCTCCTTTTTAAATAATAAATTTTTCTATTTCTTTCAAATTTTTAAATACTTCCGCAGAATTCTGAAACGATCCTGCGAAACAGCCGCAATATGTGCAATCAACATTAGAGAAACATCTTCTCGGTTTCCATAGAACATCAAAATGAAATACTTCATCTCCCCAATAACAATTATCTTTATGATCAGGGAATTCATACCATTTAATCATAGACCTGGTTAATAAAAAATTGTCCGGATACAATGATTTAACCCTATTTAACTCATTAATAATTAATTTCCTTTTTTCATCCGTTATGAAAAGCCCGCTTTGTTCTCCTATTTTGGGTGTATATATATTGCATACCACACCGAGAAAATTACTTTTTTTGGCAAGCAGAACAACATCTTCGAGCTCATTATAATTTTCATTAGTTACAGTAATATTAATTATCACTCGTTTATCATTTGAATAATTATTCGTAACTTTTGCAAATACACCTTTCCCTCTGATTAAATCATTAGTTAACAGATTTCCATCAATTGATACAAATAGAATATGATTAAACTCTTTCGGGATAAAAATTGTCCCATTTGTTATTAAATAAATAAACGGAAATGTTTTATCTGCAAGTTGTAAAATATCTTTTCGCAAAGCAGGTTCCCCTCCGACTAAAAGCACAAATCTTATTCCTGAAGCATAAAGATTATTGAATCGCTTTTCCCAGACATCAAGCGGAAGGTCGTCTTTAATAAAAATTTCCTTACCATTAAAATGATAGCAATGTTTGCATCTTAAATTACAATTATCCGTAATATCGATTTCAGCAAAATATTTTGTTTTAAATACTATTCTTTTAAGTTCTAACCACAGAATATAAAAAAACACTCTGATTTTTTTCATTTATGATTCCTCTTACATTTTGATCTTTCTTTCAAACACAATTCGCATCTCGTATCACTGCACCATTGACAAGAAAAACAATCTTTACAATTATGTTTTTTATTTTCTTCATTTTGTTCCGGTACATAAATAAGCGCTTCTATACCTCGAACTTTTTTATAAGCCATACCATTCCCCTATTTTTATTTACTTAAATTCTTATTTAGGGCTTGCGACGATCGTTGCAAGCCCTTACTAAACCAATAAGTTAAAATATCGGAATACATAACAAGTAACATTATTGAAAGGATTACCAGCATTCCCAGCATGCCAAAAATCTGATGAACTTTAAGACTAAATGTTCTGCGTGTCACTGTTTCAATTGTATAAGCAATTAATTGACCGCCATCCAATGCCGGTAAAGGCAAAAGATTGATAATACCAAGATTAATGCTGAAAAACGCTAGCAGCATCCAATAAGTTTTGTTCCCTTTATCCATTGCTTTTTTAGTTATTTTTGCAATACCAACCGGCCCGGAAAAATCTTTTGGAGAAGCTTTTCCACCCATCATTTTTTTTATAAGATCAAAAAAACCTATAAAAATTTTCTTCATAAAGTTGGAACTTTTTTGTAATGCTTCAGAAAAAGAATATTGATAAAAAATATAAGCAGGCGCTATACCAAGCTGTACCTCCTGCCTCTTTTGATCAAAGTCCGGTGTGATGTATGTTTCATACATCACATTGTTTCTCTTATAAGAAATTTTCAGAGGATTTTGTCCGTTTTTTACTATAATTTCTTTCAATATCTCCCAGTCATTGACATTAATATCATTAAAAGCCGCAAGAATATCTTTTTTTTGCAAACCTTTTAATGCTGCTTGCGATTCAGGGATAATATCTTCTATTTCCATAGATGGGACATATGTACCTTGCATCATAATTACAGCAACTAAAATATAAGCAAAAAGAAAGTTAAATATAGGACCGCCTAAAGTAGCCATAAGCTTTCGCCAGCTGTCATATTTTAAAAAATCATATAGTGATTCACTTTCTTTTCTATCTATAGGTGTATAACTTATGAATCCTCCGACAGGGATAATTTTTAATGTAAATTTTGTTTCTTTATATTCGAAGACAGTTGCTAATCTTGGGATAAATGGCAAGCCTATGGAAAATTCATATACTTTAATTCCAGCGATTTTTGAAAAAATAAAATGACCAAGTTCATGAAAAAGTACTGATAAAGCAAACAATGAAATGAACGCAATAAACCAGATTATCATAGCCATTTGGGATCTTTCTTTTAAAATTAATATCTCCAGCAGCTCACCTGACAATCATCATTTACATTTTTTAAAGCCGGTGGACGCATGCTGCAAATTTTTTCCGTAAGATGACAACGCGGTTGAAAACTACAGCCAACAGATAAATTATAAAGATCAGGAACCGCTCCATCTATCGCATCAAGACGTATTTTATTTTTTTTGTTTATATCTGTTTTTGGTATAGATGCAAGCAATCCTCGTGTATACGGATGCAAAGGATTCTTGAAAATACTTTTTACTGTTCCTGTTTCTATTATTTTACCTGCATACATAACAATCACACGATCAACAGTTTCAGCAATAATTCCCATATCATGTGTGATTAAAAGCAGCGAGGTATTAAACTCTTCCTTTTTCATTCTTAAAATATCAAGTATCTGCGCTTGAATTGTCACATCCAGAGCAGTTGTAGGCTCATCGGCAATTAATAGGAGCGGATTACACGAGAGCGCCATTGCAATCATAATTCTCTGGCACATACCACCGCTCAATTGGAAAGGATATTCACGCAATTTTTCTCTCGGGGATGGAATACCAACTATTTCCAAAAGGCGGCATGCTTCATCCATAGCTTCTTTTTTTTTAATTTTACGATGCAGGATTAATGATTCTGTGAGCTGATGTCCGATACTGAACAACGGATTCAGTGATATAAACGGTTCCTGAAAAATAATACCAATTTCCTTTCCGCGTATTTTACGTAATTCTTTGTTGGAAAGTAATAACAAATCAATATTATTAAAAATTACTTTACCATCCATTATCTTCCCTGGTGGCAATATTAATTTCATAATAGAAAGAGCTGTAACACTTTTTCCGCAACCGGATTCACCGACAATCCCAATACTTTCCCAGCGTTGTAGAGAAAAACTTATATAATCAACAGCCTTAACAACACCGTCAATAGTGTTAAAATAAGTTTTCAAATTTTCTATTTTTAATAAAATTTCATCTGTCTTCATAATGAACCGTATTATAAAGAACCATGGTTAAATATGTCAAGGTATCTTGATTAATAAAATTCTTTTTGTTTTGCTTCAAACCATTCAGCAAATATTTTTTGATTTGGATCCAATGTTAATGATTTTTTTCCATATTCCAGGCATTTACCATATTCTTTAATGTTATAAGAATTTTGAGATAAAATTCTATAAAAATCAGCATCGTCACCGAATTCTTTTATCGCATCAAGAGATTGCTCAATTGCATCTTTACTATAATGATTATCATGCAAATAATAAACGCGTCTTTTTTTTATCCACTTTTTAAGAACTTTATATTCGGGATTGATATTCAAAGCTTTTTCCGCATAATCAGCTGCTTTTGAATAATTTTCCTGATTATCGTAGCAATATGCAATTATTCTATATGCATAAGCAACACTTTCATTATTTTTTATCATCTCATTGGCAAGAGCAACAGCATCCAGATATTTTTTGGTTTTATACAAATAAAATAATTGTTTTTGGCGCAACCATTTTTTAAAAAAATCACTATCAGGATTTATAGCAAGATATTTTTTTGCATAATCAATACATTCTTCATATTTTTTTAATTCACTATAAGAGAAAGCGAGATATTGATATGAATATGCATCTTCCCCGTAAAGCTTGATATAATCCTCAAAAACTTCTACTGCTTCCTGATATTTTTTTAGTTCATATAAAAGATATCCGCATTCTTTAAATCTTGCACTACCCAGATCCACAATAACTAAAATTTGTCTTGCATATTTGATAACATTCTGGTCATCATTCAATTTATTATAATTGCTTGCAAGAAGTTTATAATTATTCGGATCGTTTTTATTTACTCTTATCAATCTTTTTAACGGTTCGATAGATTCCTTATATTTTTCTGCACCATATAAAGAATATGCAAGGTTTCTGTAAACACGATAATTTTTTGATATCAAAATATCATCATCCATAGAATTATAAAAATTATTTCTGATCAATTCTAATTCTTTTAATGCAATATCATATTTTTGAGACAACATAGCAAATTCAGAATAATACATATGTAATTCAAGATTTTTAGGATTATTTTTAATAAGTGCTTGATACTTACTATCTGCTTTCATCCATATCCCGGGTTTCTGCAGATAAGTATTGTTTAAATCTATCGAATCCAGCATCTCACTTTGTGCCATAGATATAATAGTTAAACCTAAATTATTATTATCAGGTGAGTTGATTAAAGTATCCAAAGCAAATTTAATCATTTCTTTATGTGATCCATACCATTTTCTTGCATAATAATTCAATTTATTAATATGCGCAGCCATATTGTAAGGATCTGATTTAATAGCACGCTGAAATTGTGTTTCCATATAATTCTCATCGAGATTTAATCCTCTTGCAACTATAATCAAATATGCCGCAGAACGTGGATCATCAGGATTTAGTTCATAAGCTTTTTCAAGATCGGATTTAGCAAGATTAAGCCTGTCATTAAAAATCGAGATTGAATCTTCGGGATTATTTTGTTCAGTTTCTTTATTAACTGCAGACCAGGCATATGTAACATAAAAATATCCTCTTACCGTAAAAGCAATATATGAATCGCGTCTATTTTCACACCATGTATTTAAATTTTGCAATGCATTGCTGCTTGAAACTATTGTTGAATAAATACTATCAATAAATTCAGTATTTTGTTTGTTTTCTTGTAATGCATTCATTGCAGATTCAAATTCAGCATACTTGCAATTAGAAAAATATTCTTCTATCTTTTGTTTTTCTATATCTCGTGAAAGAATCTGATTATCCTTTTTTGGTAAGGATGAAAATTTAGTATCAGATTCATTATTAACTTTAATATCAGTACTATTTTTACTACATCCTAAAATAAACAAAAATATTATTAAATAACAAAATATAATAATTTTAAAATATTTGTTTTTCATTAATGTTATCTCCTTAATTATAGAAAGTAAAAAATGTTAAATTTTTCTTTATAAGAATCGGAACATAAACAATATAACTTTAGGAATTAAAATACTTTTTATTTATTTTTTTTTATTTGACATACAAAGATTTCTATGCAACCATATATTATATAAGCTTGATAAAGAAGTTCTGGTAGAGGGCACAAAGAAATAGTATGAGGAAACTAAGCTCAAAAGAGGTGAAATCCATACCTTATGTCTTTTGAACTTTTAACCTGTCTTTGTGTCCTCTATTTTTATTATGATCGGAGTAAAATGAATACAATTTTATTAGGTATTATAGCTGTTTGCATAATAGTGATAACATTTTATTTGATACCGGTTTTAATTGAGCTTAAAAATTCAATCATTTCATTTCGTAAAACTACTGAAGAAAAAATCGATCCTATTCTTGATGAATTGCAAGGTACATTAAAAAATACAAAAGATATAACATCTAATGTAAATGAAATTGTAGTTGATGTTAAAGAGTTATCTCATTCGATTAATGAGGTTAGTAAAAATATAAATGTAATAAACGGATTAATAAAGGGAGCGAATTCCAAAGTAACAATAAAAATTTTAAGTTTTAAAGCCGGCATTATGGCTGCCCTCGAATCATTAACAAATAATTTAATGAAAAAGGAGAAAAAAAATGTGTGAAAAAAATGGTAGTAACAATACAGGGACAGTACTTTTATCATTCCTTGTAGGTGGAATAGTCGGAGCAGGAGTTGCTCTTTTACTTGCTCCGCAAAAAGGTGAAGAAACAAGAAAAAAAATTAAAAATCTTGCAGAAGATGTTAAAGAAAAAGCCAATGAATACCTTGGTGAAGCAAAATCCAAAGTTAATACTGTTTTTGATGATGGGAAGGAAGTTTTAAATGAAAAAAAATCTCTCATCAAATCAGTTATTGATGCAGGAAAAGAAGCATACAAAAAAGAAGAAGAAAAGCTTACAGGGAAAAATAATGTGTAAATTAAAAACAGATTCTTCGCTTCGCTCAGAATGACAGCTCCCGTGCTTGTCATTCATATTAATTAACGTTTAGAAAATTGATATTTTGCTCTCTTCGCTCAGAATGACA
>JACRDZ010000166.1 GCA_016212735.1 Candidatus Firestoneibacteriota bacterium
GTGCTTTCAAGCTGTGAGCAAATTCGTGTATAAGTACACAGATAAACACACAAATAACAAATATAGTTCCGATAAGACCGGCTTCCAATCCTTTGCTTGAAATGCCTAAAATTGCGACCCAGAATAAAATAAGTATGAATGTAAAATGTATTTTAAAATCTATATTGAATATTTTACATACCGTAAAAGACCATTTCATATCTAAATATTAACATATTTATTTTTTTGGTCAAGGGGATAACAGGCATATGTTTTATTGTTCACTTGACAAAAAATAGTAAAATAAGATAATATAGATAAATTCAGTTTCTGAAGCATGAAGCAAAATAGAAAATTCTTTATATGCTTAAAGGTCTGTTTTTATGAAAAGTATGACAGGATATGGTTATGCAGAACTAAAGACAGATGAATTTTTATATAAAGCCAAAATTCATTCTGTAAATCAGAAGTATTTTGAAATAAATATAAAAATATCATCAGATCTTACTATTTTAGAAAGTAAAATAAAAAAAGCAGTACAGAATTTTATTACTCGTGGAAGAGTAAGTATTAATCTAGAAATTGAAAGAGAAAAAGGTGCTGAATTAATAAAAATAAATAAAGATATCCTTAGAGAATATTATGATCTTCTAAAAGATTTAAGCAGAGAACTTGGATTAAAAAAAGATAATATAACACCCATTGATTTAATAAAATTAAAAGATGTTATTAAAACTGAGAAGTCTTCCTATAATATTGAAAATTCCTGGGATTGCATAAAGGAAGTATTAATGGGTGCATTAGATATGTTTAACAAAATGCGGATTCAGGAAGGTAATAAACTTAAAGAAGATATTTTATCACGAATTAATATTTTGTATGAAATAAATAATGATATTAAAAAATTTAGAGAAGAGTTAAAAACAGTATCAGAAGAAAAACTACAAAAAAGATATAAAGAACTACTACCTGATGTCATGGTAAGTGAGACTATAGTTAAACTGGAATTCGCAATTTTTATTGATAGAAGTGATATTACTGAAGAAACTGTTAGAATTGATAGCCATGTAGGCCAGTTTAAGCAGATTATAGAAAATGACGGAAATATACATGGTAAACACCTTGATTTTATATGTCAGGAACTAAATCGTGAATTTAATACAATTGCTTCAAAAGCTAATTTCTATAAAATATCTGATAGAGTCATTAATGCAAAATGTGAATTGGAAAAAATAAGAGAACAGCTTCAGAACGTGGAGTAACTTGTGGAAGACAGATTGCTTAATGTTGGTTTTGGAAATGTAGTTGTTGTTAGCCGTATAGTGGCAATTGTATCATCAGATTCTGCACCTGTAAAAAGAATAAAAGAGGAAGCCAGAGAACGGAAGAAATTGATAGATGCCACTAATGGAAGAAAAACTCGCTCTGTAATTATTACAGACAGTGACCATGTTGTTCTTTCGGCAATTCAGCCTGAAACTATGGCTCAAAGATTTGAATTTAAGGAAATAAAGAAAGATAGTACAGAAGATAAAAAACATAAAACATTAATTATCAGTCGTTAGTTAGAATTAATACGATTATATTAATATTTATATATAATAGGAAATAATAAATGACGCAGCAGGGATTGATAATAGTAATTTCTGCACCGTCTGGGGCAGGAAAGACATCAATATGCAGGAAGTTAATTTCTCTTACCCCGTCATTAGTGCATTCTGTTTCAGTTAGCACACGAAAACCTCGTGAAGGGGAAAAAGATGGTATTGATTATTTTTTTACTACAGAGGAATCTTTTTTTAAAAGACGGGCAGAGAATGAATTTGTTGAATGGGCTTTTGTCCACGGTAATTATTATGGTACACCAAAAAAATTTATGGAAGAATCCATAAAAAATGGGAATGATGTACTTTTAGAAATTGATGTTGTTGGAGCACTTAAAGTAAAAGAAAGTAATCCAGATAGTATTTTGATATTTATTTTGCCTCAGAGTATGGCAGTTCTTGAAGCGCGTTTACGTGAACGGAAAACAGATGACGAAGAGATTATTAAAAAACGGCTTATTAATGCTGAAAATGAAATAAAATATATTGATAAATATAATTATATAATAAAAAATATTGATTTAAATAAAGCAGTTGATGATGTAAAGAGTATAATTAGAGCGGAAAAATGTAATATTAAACGGTTCAAGTTAAATTCACATAAATTAATTGATTAAATTTAAGATTAAAAGGAGGAATTAAATTGAGTTTTGTTCCTATGAAGGAATTACTTGACAAAACAGGTACACGTTACAGATTGGTTATAATGGTTGCTCAACGAGCAAAGGATTTATTTTCTCACTCTAAACCTCTTATTGACAATACAGAAGGAGATAAAGCAATAGCAATAGCTTTAAAAGAAATAAATCAAGGGAAAATAATTTACAGAGAATTGAAAAAACATGGCAGTAAGAAGACAAAATAAAAATGTAATAAAGGGAATTCATGTGCGTAGATAATAATAAGCAAATAATTTTATTAGGAGTTACTGGTAGTATAGCTCTATATAAATCTCTGGAAATTGTTCGCAGATTTATAAAAAAGAATATAAATGTTCAAGTTGTTATGACAGGGAATGCTCTTAAATTTGTATCGCCTCTTTCTTTTTCAGCGCTCTCAGGTAATAATGTAATTATAGATATTTTTACCTCAAATGGCAGAATAGACCACATTGATATAGCAAAAAAAGCCTCTATTTTTTTATGTGCTCCTGCTACAGCTAATTTAATAGGAAAATTAGCAGCAGGTATTGCAGATGATGCTCTTACAACAATGGCTCTGGTTTGTACACAATTCAAAGTTATTGCTCCGGCAATGAACACAGCTATGTGGAATAATTCTATTGTTAAGCGGAATATAAAAACATTAATCCAGACAGGTTATGAAGTTATTTCTCCTTGTACAGGGGAATTAGCATGCGGAGAAGAGGGCAGTGGCCGTATGGAAGAACCTGAAAATATTGTAAACTATTGTTATAATCTTCTCAGTAATTCTAAAAAGTTTTACGGCAAGACTATTTTAATAACTGCCGGACGTACTGAAGAAATGATAGACCCTGTAAGATATATTTCAAATCGTTCTTCCGGCAGAATGGGTTATGCACTTGCAAAACGTGCAAAAGAAATGGGAGCAAGAGTAATATTAATTTGCGGTGTAACTTCGGTTGCGCCTCCTCTTGTTGATATATGTATTAATGTACATACAGCACAAGAAATGTATAATACTGTAATTGAACATTATAAAAATGCAGATATTATTATCAAAGCCGCAGCAGTTAGTGATTATCGACCAGAATCTACACATTTACAAAAAATAAAAAAAGAGGAAAAACTTACAGTAAATTTAATAAAAAATTCTGATATTCTGGCTGAGGTAGGAAAAATCAAACTACCGTCCCAGTATTTGGTAGGATTTGCTGCTGAAACTCACGACGTAATAAATTCTGCAAAAATAAAATTGAAAGAAAAAAAACTTGATCTTATAATTGCAAATGATGTTTCAGTAAAAGATATAGGATTTGACAGTAATAATAATCAAATTACATGGATAGATAAAAAGGGTAATTGTAAATCTCTCCCTGTTCTTTCAAAAGATGAAGTTGCTGAAGAAATATTAAATAAAATTTGTGGTGATTTATTATCATGAATTTAAAAGATGAAATTCATATATTAAAAAAACAATTTCTGTATAAAATTGAAATGATTAATGAAATGGGTATCCCTGCTATATACGAAGACACTTCAAAATATAATAATAACAGGGAAGAAATTATTATCAAATTAAATACTGAGATTAAAAATTGTGTAAAGTGCGGTCTTCATAAAACAAGAACTAATGCAGTTCCCGGGGAAGGGGATATTAATGCAAAATTAGTGTTTATAGGAGAAGCACCAGGAGAAGAAGAAGATAAAGAAGCGTTGCCGTTTATTGGAGCTGCAGGACAGCTTTTATCAAAAATTATTAATGCTATGGGGCTTAAAAGAGAAGACGTTTATATTTGCAATGTACTAAAATGCCGTCCGCCAGAGAATCGTAATCCTGAAAATGATGAAATACTAGCATGTGAGAGTTACTTACATAAACAGCTTGAAATTATAAAACCGGAAGTTATTTGTACATTGGGAAATTTTGCATGCCATGTTCTTTTGCATACTGAAAAAAATATAACAAGTTTACGGGGGAAAATCTATACTTATTATGGTATAAAAGTTATCCCGACTTTGCATCCAGCTGCCTGTTTATATAATCCAGCAAATAAAAAACTGGTATGGGAAGATATTCAGAAGATAATGAAAATATTTAGGAGGATAAAATGAAAGCAAAAAGAATTATCTTAAATAGTTTATTTTTATTATTTTGTTTTACTTTGGTTATTTCTGCTCTTGAAGTAAAAAAAACAATGAAAGTAAATTATGATAACAAAAGTAGTTATATTTTATCAAATATTATTGGAGCATCTGTAAATACAGGGAAAGTTCTTTTTACTGTATCGTCAGATAATGCAGATATTCTTGATATTATGGTTGCAATTGAAAATACAGATAAAGTCTGGAAATTTAATAAAGTTGAATTAAAGCAAAAAGATTCAAAATATGAATCTGAAATATTTTCAGTTGTATGGAATGGTATGGATAAAGAAAATAAAGCATTAATTGAAGGTGAATATAATATAAAAATAATGGCTGTAAATACACAGGATGAGACAATTGAAGATAATACGCATTCTTTTAATATTGATAATCTTATTCCTGAAATAAGAAGTGTAACTCTAAATCCTAAAACAGACAATACTATTAAAATAGAAGCACAAATATTTGATAATTCAGAAATAAATAAAGTAACATTTCATATTAAAGGTATGGAAAAGGATGAATTTTTATTAAACCAGGATATAGTACATAATGGTTTGTATTTTGGTTCAGTTTCTACTGGAATTCTTAAGGATAATTTCGAAGGTGTAATATTAGCAACTGATAAAGCACTTAATATATCAATATGTAAAATAACTCCTAATATTAATTATGAAATAAAAGTTGAATCTGAAAGTAATATAATATCTTTTAATGCAAGTATTCTCCCATATCAATTTAATATTAAAGGAACATATTCAATAGGTACGCTTAAAACTAATGTTAATGATAATTACGAAAATACAATCGATTTAAATGGAACTAACTGGATTAAAAAAATCGAAATTAGAAATCTGTCAGGGAATAGGACATCAATCCCAATATTAGATGAAAACGGAGGATGGGAAATAAATAATATTAAAGATTTTCTTAATAATGGAGAAAATCGTATACAATTTGTAATAACAGATTTATTTTCAAATTTAATAACAAAAGATAGTCCAATAGTTATAAATTATGATATTGAACTGCCAAGAATAGACAAAGCTTATAAATGGGCAGGTTCTCAGATTATATTGGAAATGAGTGAGAAAGTTAAAATTATTCCAAATCAGACTTTATTTGAAGTTGATTTAATAAAACCATCAGGAGAAAAAAGTACTTTTGCAGCCTCTGGAAGATTAACAAACAATGATAGTAATATTGAACTTTTAATTGAAGGTGATTTTTTAAGTAAAATTGTGAAAGGTGATAAAATAATTACAAGGGCAATAAAAATATCTGATATTGCAGGAAATATTTCAGAAAAAATTGAATCCCCTGAATTTATATTTGAATAAAAGATCGGGATAAATAATGAATATTAAACTCACTGAGTTTAAATCAGAAAAAGGATTAACTTTAATTGAAATATTAGTTACCAGTGCGATTGTAAGTATTGTAATATTTATTATATATATGGTTTTTTATAGTATTACTCAGGCAATCGAGCAGAATAAATATAGAACAGAATTATATCAGGAAGCAAGAGTAATTCTAAATCGTATGGAAAGAGAAATATCTTCTTCATTTTTTTCTGATAAAAATGCTCTCTTACGTTTAAAAGGAGAAGATGGATCTTATATAGAATATGATAATGATAGAATAGATTTTGTTTGTACATTAAATCCTTTAAAAAAAGATACAAAACAAAGTGATTTAATGGAAATAGGATATTATTTGAAATATGGAGAAAATACGGAATCAGGGACATTAGTACGGCGTTATTCAGGAATGGTTGATGAGTTTACTGATAAAGGCGGGGACGAAGGACTTCTGGCTCAGGAGGTAAGAGGTGTTAATTTCCGTTATTTTGATGGAAAAGATTGGCTGGATATATGGGATACAAATAATAAAGGAAAATTGCCAAATCTTATTGAAATTACTATAACTTTTTATGATAGTATAAATAAAAAGGAATATCCGATAACTACTATTGCTTCTCTCCCTCAGGCAGAGATATATAAATAAAAGTAATTGGTTTAATACAATGGCTATGAACTTAAAAATACAGGAAGAAAATGGATTTGCTTTAATTTTAACACTAATGGTTACTGCTATATTGGCAGTAATTGTACTGGAATTTGCTCAGACTACAAAAATAGATATGGAAATAGCCCGGAACTATAAAGATCATCTGGAATCTTATGCAATTGCTCGTTCTGGAATTGAATTTGCAATATATGCTTTAAAAGCAGATGATCCTGATGTTGATGATTTAACTGAGGACTGGGCAAAAGACTATTCAAAGATACTTTCTTCAGTAATGTTTAAAAACGGGAGTTTGAAATTGAATATTACTGATGAAAGTAGTAAAATAAACATTAATTCAGTTATACTTCATGGAGGGACATCCAAAGAGAAAGTCTGGGATACAACTGTAAATAATCTCAAAAGACTTTGTGAAATAACAAATCAGGATTACAAATTTGTAGATGCCGCAATTGATTGGATCGATAAAAATGATGAAGTTACTATTTTTGAGGGACAGAAAGAATCCGGAGGAGCGGAAGATAGAGACTATGAGAGCCTGACCCCGCCGTATAAATGTAAAAATGCTCAATTGGATACTTTAAGGGAACTATTTCTAATAAAAGGATTTACAGAAGAAACTTATTTTGGTACCAAGGAAGAAAAAGGATCAGAATCAGAATCTTTTATTAAACGAACGGGGTTGAAAGATTTTATTACTATTTACGGAAGTCACAGAATAAATATCAATACTGCTCCAAATGAAGTTATTATGTCATTAGATCTTGACTTAACTCAAGATATGGCTTTAGAAATAATAAAAGAAAGAGAGAAATCTCCTTTTAGATCAAGCGAGGATTTGAAAAAAATTCAAATTATTCCAGAGAAAGTTATAAATAATATATCTAAAAAAATTATTTTTAAGAGTACAGGTTTTTTTTCTTTAAAATCTTATGGTATAGTTAATAATATTGCTACAGAAATTAATGCTGTTTTATATAGAGCTTCAAAAGTACAGATATTTGTAGTATACTGGCAGGTAATATAATAAGCTTATTTTAAGGAGGCAATATGATATTTTCTAATTATAAAAAAATATTAATGATTCTTTTTTTATGCGGACTTATAGCCGGATGCCGCAATCCTTTTGAACCTGAAGTTACAAGTATAACAGGAATTGTAAAAGATTCAAAAGGAGAACCTTTATCTGGAGCAATAATGACTATTTCTCCTGAAGTAGCTTCGGAAATTACAACCGATGAAAATGGGAAATATGTATTTAGAGAAATACGATGCAGATCTTATACAATTAAAGCAAAAAAAGGTGATCAGGAAAAAAGTATAGATATTACTGTTGAATCAACAACAGGAATAAGCTGTTATGAACCTGCAAAAATTGAAGCTCCTGTAATAGAATTAGGTTCTTTAATTTCCGATAATACAGCTCCAACAGTACTACCTTCAACATCTCCAGCTAATAATGCAACAGGTATTACTGTAAATAGTGCCATAACAGCGACATTCAGCGAGAAAATGAATAGCTCTACAATAAATACTACAACATTTACTTTATCCGGTGTAACAGGCACTGTAAATTATATCGATTCAACAGCTACATTTAAACCATCTGGTAACCTTGCTTACAATTCTACTTATACTGCAACAATTACAACAGGAGTAAAAGATATTGCTGGAAATCCCTTAGCTTCCGATTATGTATGGAAATTTACAACAGGAGCAACGATGGATTCCACAGCTCCAATAGTTTCATCCACAAATCCTGATAATGGAGATACTGAGGTTGCTATAATTACCAGCAGCATAACTGCAACATTTAATGAAAATATGGATGCTTCTACAATTACACCAGCCACATTTAAATTAAGCGCTGGAGGGAATGATATATCAGGAACAGTTACAGGCAGCGGTTCAAGTTTTACATTCACACCATCTCTTAATTTGAATTATAATACTAAATACACAGGTTTAATTACTACAGGAGTAAAAGACATATCAGGTAATGCAATGGCTGAAGATTATTCATGGGATTTTACAACAAGAACATCAGATACCCTAAAGTTTTCTGGAAAAGGGAATAAAATATCTGACAAATTTATGCTCACAAGTGGTGAGGCTTTATTCACCATTACTCATGATGGGAGTTCTATTTTTAAAGTTGAGCTTAAGAAAGATGGTAACCCGGTTGAAACGTTGGTTAGTACAACTGGTTCATACAATGAACAGAAATTAATAAATATACCGTCTACCGGAAATTATCGTTTAGATATTGAAGCAGATGGGAACTGGACAATAACTATAAAGAATTAAAAGGAGAATTTGCATGCCATATTGTATTGAATGTAATGCTTCTCTGGATATTCCAGATGATGTTGAGATTGGTGAGATTATAGAATGTGACAATTGCGGAGTTGAATTGGAAGTGATTTCTACTAAACCAGTAAAACTTAAGATTTTCGAAGAAGAAGAAAAATAATGATTAAGGAAGATGTTAAATCTATAGAAAATCAGTTAAGAGATAAGATCAAATTTTGTGTTAATCAATGGATAAAAAAAAATAACTATACAAAAGAACTTATATCAATCAAATCTGATTTATCTCAGGATTTAAGACATCTGGTTTTATCTGGTAACGTACTGCTTGAAAAACAGAGAAAAGAAATAGAAAAAGAATTGAAACAAATTTGGAAATGGAAGATAATTAATAATCTTCTTGTTATTTCTTCTCTATCATATATAGGACATTTTGAATGGGGACGTGTAAAAAAAGATTATGTTAATGTTCGAAGGTTTAAATCCGGGGAATTTTTATCTACACAAATCACTAATAAAGATAATGCTTTCAAGATATTGTATAAAAATAAAACAGAATCTTTAATTCAAATAGAAGATTTAACGCTGGGTTGGGTTTATAATAATGAGATAATAAAACAGAAGTCAGAAGAAAATAAAAATAAACAAAATAATTGGCAGAATATAAAAAGACCTTTTAAAGATAAAACAATTGAAGTGCATTCATTAAATCAATTATTTTTATCTGCTCAAAAGTATATTAATACTCCTTATTTACTCGGTGGTAAAACAGAAAACGGAATAGATTGTTCAGGTTTTATCCAGGTTATTTTTAAACGAGCATATAATTTAATCCTTCCTAAACATGCTTTAGAACAGTTCCATGTTGGAAAAAGAATCTCTATTAAAGATTTAAATTCAGCAGATCTTATTTTTGCACGAGTAAAAGGTAAAAATATTTTTCATGTCGGGCTTGTTTATAAAGGCAGAAAGCAGATGGCAGAAGGCAAAAGGATTAAAATAGAAAATCAAAAAAAAGATATTTATATTATTCATGCAAGCAGACATGCTAAAAAGGTAATTTGTGAGTCTGTTGAAGAATTTTATTCCAAATATACTCCGGCAGGTGCAAGGAGGATTGTGGTTGAATCAAAAAATAACTAACTTAATTAATAAATTAAAAGATAAAAAAATACATATTGTTGGATTATCCAGCACAGAAGGAGCATCAATTACTCTGTTTTTATGTAAGAATGGAATAAATCCGGAGAATTTAACAATACATGATTTTTTAAATTCATACGAAGAATTTGAGAAAAGTTTTAATATTAATCATGTAGGATTATCAAAAATTGAAAGAAACGATAAAATCAATACGATTAAAAAATTAAATTTAAAAATTAGATTTAAAAAAGATTATTTGAATGGAATAAATGATGCAAATATTATTTTTGTTACTCAGAACTGGTTTAATTATTCATGCAATTTCCCTTATCTAAAAGAAGCTTTTGATAAAAATATCCCATTTATAAATATTACTGAACTTTATTTTACTCTTGCTCCGTGTTCTATTGTTGGAATAACCGGTTCATGCGGAAAAACAACAACTTCCAACCTGATTTATGAAATATTAAAAAAAGTCAGGTATCAGGGATTAAGCGGCAAGGGTGAAATAGAAAAAAATGGAATAAAGAAAGTATTTTTTACAGGTAATGATAGATATGCAAAACAGATACTTGAAGATATTGATATCGTTTCATCAGATGATATTCTTGTTATGGAGATATCCAATCGCCAGTTAATTAATTTAAAATATTCACCGCATATTGCTGTAATAACAAACATTTTACCAAATCATATTGATGAACATGGTTCTTTTGAAAATTATATAAAAGTTAAATTTAATCTTTTTGCATCTCAGAATAAATCTGATTTTGCAGTAATAAATTATGATAACATGTTATGCCGTGATTTTATCCCGCATATTAAATCCAGAATTTTTCCATTCAGCCGAAAAAAGGATTTCAATGATAATGGAGTTTATGAAAGAGAAGGGGAGATATTTGCAGTAAGAGAAGGAAAGGTTGAGAAAATCTGTGAAGTGGAAGAAATTCCTTTACATGGAGAACATAATATTGAGAATGTTCTTGCTGCAATTGGAGCAAGCTTTCTTGCAGGAGCAGATCCGATACAGATAGTTGAAGGTATAAGAAATTTTAAAGGTGTTAAAAATCGTCTTGAATTTATCCGAAAAATAAATAATATAAGCTATTATAACGACCTTAGCAGTACAACTCCATCTGCCACATCTGCTGCACTTCGTGCTCTTCATAACAATATTATATTAATTGCAGGCGGACATGATAAATGTATGGATTATAAAGAACTCGCACAGGAGATTAAAACCCGGGTTAAAAAACTAATATTATTACCTGGCAGGGGAACAGAAAAAATAATACAGGCTTTAGAATCAGCTCAGGAGTCAGGAGTCAGGAGTCAGGAGCTATATAAAAAAGAAATAGATGAAAAAAGTGTAAATAAC
>JACRDZ010000165.1 GCA_016212735.1 Candidatus Firestoneibacteriota bacterium
AGGCTTTGGGCTGCGTTCTCGGAGCAAAAAGTTCTCGACGTACCACAAAGGGTACGCCTGCGAGCTTTTTGCTCCTGCGGCCTTGCCCAAAGCCTTTTCGCTCGACCTCGCTACGAACAGGGTTAGCGCTGTAGTGCTAATATAAAGCATAGGAATTGGATTTTAACATTTGGATTTTTTATTAGCTATTTTGAATCCTGCAATACCAGCTAAAATAGAACCAAACATAAGCATTGTGCCTGGTTCTGGAACAACTGGAATTACTGGTGGTTCTGGTGGGACAAAAGTTCCATTTAATTTTACACTGCCACCATTACCAACATTTTGCATTCTTACATATATTGATGTAAAATCTAATTCTGGAGCAGATTTCGCAAGATCAAAATTCATAGTTAAAAAAGAAGTTGTAAAAAAATAACTGTTTGACCCATTAGGGATAGTATTCCCATAATCCAAAATCTCAGGATTATAAAGAGCTCCATCAATTCCACCGGAATTCCCCCCATTATTATAAACACTTGGCAGATAATCTAAAGAAATGCCATTTATTTTTTCATCTTCAAACATACGCCATTTATTAAGACCTAAAGCAGGATTTCCACCTATAACAACAAACTCAGTCGTCTGGTTATTTATTTTATATGCTTCCAGACTCCATGTTTGAAGTGATACAAAGTTGTAATTAAGCAAATCAAAACCAAATTTTGTAATACCAGGGGAATTTTCACCTGAACCATTTAAAAGCTGTGGAGAAGAAGTATTATTTAGTGTTAAAAACATGGTATTTCCTATAATGTTGATATTCATTTCTGCAGAAGCTGCTCCGCCATTAGATTCATCATAAAACGTAAAACTGTATGCAGATATATCTGTATTATAAGAAAAAACTATAATTAAATAAATAAAAATTATTAATATTTTTTTCATATCTATTTTTTCTATATTTTTTACTTAAACAAAATAAGACCCTGCTTTTATATAGCAGGGTCTTATTTATAAATTTATAAACATATTACGTAATTATGAATTAAATCTTTTGCGTGCACTTGCAAAACCAAATAATCCTGTTGCTAAACTACCGATTAAGAGCATTGTACCTGGTTCTGGAATCTGAGGTGAAACCAGTTTATCCTTACTAATTTTGAAGCTGCCGCCAGCAGTTATAACCGGATCCCATTGAAATGCAAAAGTCATATCTCCTAAACCAAGTCCATTTGTTCCATTACTTAGAGTTGTTGGAGAACCATCATTTAGAGAAGTTCTGATGGTTGGGTAATAATCAATTTGCCAGCGATTAGGTGCAGGAATAGCTGATACTTCAGTAAAAAATAATGAACCGCTCTGTGTTATTAAATTTGCATTTATACGATTCGCTGTATTACCCCTCAAAATGCAAGGAAGATCAAAATCAGTATATTGGAAGAAATGGAAATTTAGATCAGCACCACTTGTATTATTAATAGTGATCGTTTCCGTAATATCTGAACTCCTACTCCCTGAAGGTGAACCTGTAAGTCCATATTTAGTTTCTATCGTGAAGGTATTGCCAGCATCTTTATATTTAGCGTAAAGACTGTCTACATCCCCATCCCCATCACTATCGGAAGTATATGGATTCGATACTAGACTTAAAGTATTAATAGATGTTTCAGGACCGGTATTACCAATTCTGTACCAAAACCATTGCTGATATAAAACATCTTGACCATCAACAAACCAATTATACATTCCGCTTTGTGTTGCAGGATCAATCGTAGCAGTAGAGTTCTCATCTTCAAGGGTAATAGGGGTGGCTCTTGCTATTAAAGAAATAGAGAGCACAAAAACAAATGACATAAGAATTTGAAATATTAATTTTTTCATTTATTCACCTCCTCTGCAATAAAATTTATTGTGATTGACCATATAGTATTTATGGTTGTGTCTTGCAAACACACATCATAAATGTTTAATAAATATATTACAACTATTTTGGTCATACACAAATATCATAAATCTATTATGTTAAGATGCAAGATATGTGCCAGGATAAATATATTGGTAATAAAAGGGATAAATATAAGGGGTAAATGAGTCAAGCAAAAAATGTAGTCAAAAATTGACACGTATATCAAAAAATGCCAATTAAAATCTATTTTCCCTGAACCATTCTACAGTCTTTCTCAATCCTTCCTCAAAAGATATTTTTGGGCTCCATCCAAGTTCTTTATTTACAAGACTGCCGTTTAAAAATATTTTGTTAATTTCACATGGACGAGATGGAGCATAATTTGCTGGTTTATGAAAATTCAATATTTTCTGAAGAGTTGTATAAATTTGATTTACAGATACACCTTTTTTTGTTCCTATATTATAAATTCCTTTATCTCCTTTAGCAAGTGCAAGTATGTTAGCTTGAACAATATCTTCAATATACACATAATCACGCAATTGTTCTCCGTCCCCATAAATAGTCGGGACTTCATTTAAAAGCATTTTTCCAATAAAGATTGCGTTTACGCCAGCTTCACCATGAGGATTCTGACGGGGACCAAATACATTTGGGTACCTGAGTACAGTAAAATTTAAACCATAAAGATAATTGTAAAGAAAAAGATAATGCTCAACAGTATGTTTGGATATACCGTAGTGGCAAATTGGATTTATTGGATGTTTTTCGTCTGCAGGGAGGTAAACAGGTTCACCAAAAACTGCTCCGCCTGTTGAAATGTAAATTATTTTTTTAACTTTATATTTTATGCAATTCTCAATTATATTAAGAGACCCCAATATATTAACATCCGCATCATATTCAGGTTCCTGTATAGATTTTCTAACATCCATTTGCGCTGCGTGATGATTTACAAAATCAGGTTTTTCATTTTCAAATATTTCATTGATTTTTTTATCTCTTATATCAATTTTGTAAAATTTTGCTTTTTTATTTATATTCTTTTTAAAACCGGTTGAAAGATTATCTATAATTACTACCTGATGCCCTGATTCAATCAAAGCATCTGAAACAGAAGAGCCGATAAACCCTGCTCCGCCTGTAACTAAAATTTTTGCCATACAATTTAATACCTTTCTTATTTTGGTAAATATTTTGATATTATTGGGAGTATTTCTTTTGCAAAATCTTGTTCATAATTAACAATATCTTTTATGTTCCCTGTGCCTGCATCCCCTGTTATACTAACAACTACTCCATCAGAACGTCCTTTAAATAAAGTATTTTTTAAAAGCAACATTTGATATTTAAGCCTATCTGTAATAATTTCATTACCCATTTGATACCAGTAAAGAGCTATTTGCTGATATGCCCCTTTTTGTGCAAATACTTTGTTTATTTCAATATTTTCTCTTGATGATTGAATATTGAGAGAGGTTTCATCTAAAAGATCCCATCCTTGTGAAACATAACATCTGGCAGGTTCATGATTAAAAGGTCCTTCACGATAATTGAAATAACCTATATATAGTACAATAGAGTTTCCCTTACTATTTTCATATTCCCATGTTAGAGTTTTAAATCCAATTTTTCTTGCTTCTCTGTTGTCATCTTCAGTAAAAAAATCCTCTTTAATTGTTGATTTTGAAATAACTTTCCATTCTCCTATTTCCTTTGGGAAATTTTCCAGATGCAAGTCCTCCGGCCATATCTCATATTTAAAAGACATAGGATAAACACCCAGAGCTAAAAGAAAAAATATCCCAATTAATATCCAATATTTTTTTCTTGAAATATCCAATTTATAATCTCCCCAACCAGAACCAGCATGGCTCCAGCAATAATAAAGATAAAACTGCCAGAAAAGTCATGAGTAAATTTAAAAGCTACTTCATTACTAAAA
>JACRDZ010000171.1 GCA_016212735.1 Candidatus Firestoneibacteriota bacterium
CAGGTGAAATAGAAAATAGTAAAGTCCCATCATGGCTATTAATTGCTGATGTTGAAGGTCTGTCTGTATTAACAGCATGGGCTGCTGGAAAATTTACTCCGGAAAAAATATCTAAATTTGTAAAAGAAAGCGGAATCGAAAGTATGGTTAATCACAGGAATTTAATTATTCCGGGTTATGTAGCAGTATTAACAGGCGGAATTGAAGCAAAATTACCTGATTGGAAAATACAGGTTGGGCCAAGAGAAGCTAATGGAATAGTTAATTTTCTTAAAAATTATGCTGCATAAATAAATTAAGCCTGATAAGCTTGTACTCAACATCATTAATTGAGTATCAGGCAACTACAAAAAATTTAATGTAGTTGCTCGATTCATCGAGCTAAATTATGAATTTTGAAATTCCTAAACTTTAAATTAAATGTCTAAATTGAAGGAGGTAAATTGTTATGTCAAAATATATTGCTACAGCAGTTATAAGGGGTGCACAAAATATTTTAAAAGAAGCAGATGTTCTGCTAAAAAATGCGATAACTTCTAAGGGTGCGGATTTTAAATTTGAGTTCCCTGATACAGCTTTTGCACTTCCATTAATATTATGTTTTACAGGTAAAAGAGTAGAAACCCTTTTACAGATGCAGGAAGCTTTAGATTATGCTAAATCGTTGACAATAAATTACTTGCCTGATAATAAAATATGGATGCCATATCTTGGAGAAGCTTTAGATGCAGGTGTGGCAACGATGTTTGCAGAAGAAATAATTATGGCTGTCAGGTATATAAACGGTAAAGAACCTTATAAAGAACCTGATGGCTTTACATATAACGGGTTTATATCAGATACCATATTGCGTGATCTTGGTATCCAGCTGGTTGATGGGCGTATGCCGGGATTTGTTGTTATTCTTGGTGCTGCTCCAACAAACAAGCAGGCTGTTGAATATGTTCGTGAACTTCAGCAGAAGAAAATATTAATATTCCTGGCAGGTGAAAGTAACGGGAATAGTGTTACAAAACAGCTTAGACAGGAAAATATTGAAATGGGATGGGAAACATATATTGTTCCTCTTGGTCCGGATACAATTTCCACTATTTATGCGCTGGATTGGGCAGCTCGATCAACATTGACTTTCGGAGGGATGAAAGGTGGAGATATAAGACGTATTTTAAAATATACACTTGACCGTGTTCATGCTTTTGCTATGGTTTTAGGTCCTCTGGATGATCTGAAATGGTCAACTGGAGCCGGTGCAATAAATTTCGGATTCCCTGCAATTTGTGATTCGGAAGTTCCAGAAATCAGACCTAATGGAGTTTGCAGATATGAAGAAGTAGTAAAACAGCTGGATCCTAAAAAAATGGTTGATACATGTATTGAGGTTCGCGGAGTAAAAATTGAAGTGTCACATGTACCTGTACCAGTACCTTATGGCCCGGCATTTGAAGGAGAACGAGTCCGTAAAGAAGATACTTTCCTGGAATTTGGCGGGAATAAATCTCTTGCATTTGAATATGTAATTGGCAAAAAGATGGATGAGGTTGATGATAATAAAATTATTATTGATGGCCCAAAAGTTGATGAAAAAGCAGGGCTTTATCCATTAGGTATATATGTTGAAGTAGCAGGTAGAAAAATGCAAAAGGATTTTGAATCAATTCTTGAACGTAAAATCCATCATTTTATCAGTGAAGCGCATGGGATTTTTCACATGGGACAGCGTGATATGAACTGGATACGTGTAAGCAAGGAATCTTACGATTCAGGATTCAGACTGGAACATATTGGTAAAATAATACATGCACGCTTGCATTCAGAATTCCCTGCAATAGTAGATAAAGTGCAGGTAACGCTTATTACAGATGAAAATAAAGTGAAATTAAAGCTTGAAGAAGCAAAGAAAGTTTATAAAGAAAGAGATGAACGTGTTGCAGGATTAACAGATGAATCTGTTGATACTTTTTATTCCTGTACACTATGTCAGTCATATGCTCCTAACCATGTATGTATGATTACTCCTGAAAGATTGGGATTATGCGGAGCGTATAACTGGTTAGATGGTAAAGCAGCATATGAAATTGATCCGCTTGGACCAAATCAGCCAGTTAAAAAAGGTGAAACAATTGAAGAAAAACTTGGTCAATGGGATGGTATAAATAAATTCATTTATGGAAAATCCAATCAAGCTATTGAAAAGTTTAATGCTTATTCAATGATAATAGATCCAATGACCTCATGCGGATGTTTTGAATGTATAGTTGGACTTATTCCTGAAGCAAATGGAGTTATGATTGTTAATCGCGGTTATACTGAAATGACTCCTGTTGGAATGAAATTTTCAACTCTGGCAGGATCTGTTGGAGGTGGACTGCAGACACCAGGATTTATTGGAGTTGGCCGTATATACATTACAAGCAAAAAGTTTATATCTGCAGATGGGGGATTAAAAAGAGTAGTATGGATGCCAAAAGAACTCAAAGAAAGTCTGCGTGAAAAACTGGAAAAAAGAGCAAAAGAAGAAGGCCTCCCTGATTTACTGGATAAAATTGCGGATGAAACCATAGCAACTGATACAGAAAAATTATTGGAATTTTTACAAAAAGTAAATCATCCAGCACTTTCTATGCCATCGATGATATAAATTTTAAAATTTTAAATAAGATAAGGAGTTCAACCTATGAGTAAAGATGAAAGAAAGTCAGATCAAAAAGCTTATGATTCTGCATCAATATCTATGATAGATAAAGCCTGCAAAGATAAGGTTAATCTTTCCTGGGATCGTTATGCAAGCATACAACCGCAGTGCGTATTTGGCGTGAAAGGAGTTTGCTGCCGTTTTTGTAACATGGGGCCATGCAGATTAAATCCAAAAACAGGTGTGAATAATGGGGTGTGCGGTGCAGATGCTGATCTTATTACAGCAAGAACTCTAACAAGAAGCGTTGCAGCAGGTACTGCAGCTCATTCAAATCACGGATTGGAAATGGCATATACTTTACTTGATGTTGCAGAAGGGAAAACCACCAGTTATAAAATAACAGATGAAATAAAATTAAGAGCAGTAGCAAAAGATATGGAAATACCTGTAGATGGAAGAACAAAAGAGGAAATTGCTCGTGATGTTGCTCTGGCAGCAATTTCTGACTTTGAGAAAAGCCGTACAAAACCTCATTTTTTAAAACGTATTCCTGAGAAAAGAATAAAGATATGGGAAAAACTTGGTATTGTTCCAAGAGGCGTTAATGAAGAAATTATTGAAGCTTTGCATCGTACTAATATGGGAATGGGCTCAGATTATAAAGAAATAACATTGGCTGGATTTAGAGTTGCTCTTGCTAATGGATGGGCTGGATGTATGCTGGCAACAGAAATAACTGATATTTTATTCGGTACACCTAAACCTCTGCGCTCGCAGGTTAACCTTGGAGTTTTAAAAGAAGATATGGTGAACGTATTAATACATGGGCATGAGCCTCTCCTTTCAATGGTAATTGTAGATGCTGCTTTAGATAAAGAGATAAAAAAATTAGCAGAACAGGCTGGAGCAAAAGGAGTTAATATTGCCGGTATCTGCTGCACTGCAAATGAAGTATTGATGCGCCGCGGAGTTCCTGTTGCAGGTAATTTTCTACAGCAGGAATTAGCTATAGTCACTGGTGCAGTTGAAGCAATGGTAGTTGATGTGCAATGTATAATGCCTTCTCTGCCTGAAGTTGCAAAATGTTTTCATACTAAAATCATATCAACTTCAACTAAAGCAGTAGTAAAAGGTGCAGTACAGATACTATTTGATGAAGAACATGCATATGATCGTGCAAAAGATATTTTAAAAGAAGCAATTAACAATTTTAAAAATCGTGATAAATCAAAAGTTAATATTCCTGATAAAAAAATGGATCTTGTAGCTGGTTTCAGTCATGAAACTATAAACTACATGCAGGGAGGAACATTTAAAGGTTCATATTATCCTCTTGTGGAAAATATAAAAAATGGAAGAATTAGAGGTGTTGTTGGAATTGTTGGCTGTAATAATCCGCGATTTACAGCAGATGCTCCTACAGTTGAACTTATCAAAATATTGATTAAGAATAATATTTTAGTTGTTCAGACAGGCTGTGCTGCTATTGCAGCAGCTAAAGAAGGTTTAATGGTACCTGAAGCAAAAGACCTTGCAGGCGATGGATTGAGAGAAGTATGTGAAGCAGTTGGATGTCCGCCTGTATTACACTGCGGTTCATGTGTTGACAACAGCCGAATACTCATTGCATGTACCGAAATGATAAAACACGGATTAGCTGAAGATTATGGAGATCTTCCTGTTGCAGGAGTTGCAATAGAATGGATGAGCGAAAAAGCTCTGTCAATAGGAAACTATTTTGTTGCTCAGGGAGCCATGGTATTAATTGGTGTACAGCATCAGGTTACAGGCAGTGAAAATATGACAAATCTTTTGTATAATGAGATTGAAGGTATGACAGGAGGGAAATTTGTATTTGAACCTGATCCTCATAAAGCTGCAGAAATAATTATTGAACATATCAATAAAAAAAGAAAAGTTCTGGGAATATAGGGAAAGAAAAATGAACAGATTTAGGTTAAAAAGGTAAATGGGTAAATGAGATTAAACACTCATTCACCCATCTACTTTATCATTTAATGAGGGCTTAGAACTTTGGCAATTTCTTCTGCTGCACGTTTTATTTCCAGGAATATAAGTCCTAGTTTTGCTTCTTTGCGTGCAAGTACTGTTAAAACACCTTCAGCTCCAGCTTGAATTATAAAAGTAAAACCTTTTTCTCCGCGAATAAACAACTGTTCAAGTGATCCTTTTTTTAGTTCTTCTGAGACTTTTTCTCCAAGGCTTTGCATTGCTGCAGCCATTGCTGCTACTCTATCTTCATCAATATCTGACGGTAAAATAGAAGCAAGTGTTAAGCCATCCATGCTAACAACAGCTGCTGCTTCAATTTCAGGGACATTTACTTCTAAACGTTTTAAAATTGTTTCTAAATCTTCTTTATCGCTCATATCAAATCCCTCCTTTTATAATCTTATAACTTTATCTTGTATCAAAATACTCAAGCTCCGTGGTTTCTATATCTTTCTATAATAATTCAACTTCAATTTCACAAAGGTCTGTACCTGGTTTATGGCTTTTTTTTATTGAACGATGTTTTCTTCCAATAAGTGCGCATAAAGCACCAACAGTACCGATAGAAAGGATACAAATCGGGCATCCATCGCAGGAACCATGTTTTTCTGCCTGTAAAGAAATACTCAGGTAGCTGCATCCGTATATATGAAAATGAAGGTTATTTTCTGTTGCATGTTCAACAATACCTTTTTGAATTAACTTATGTTCTTCTTCAGCATGTTCAAGTTGTTTTATGGCTTCATCCAGATTTGAAGTATTGATATCACCGGTTATTTCTTTTTTTACATCTTCAATATCCTCAAACATCGTATTTATAGTGTGACGCAGTATTATGTCTGGCCGCATACCCATATCTTTTATTGCAGCAAGAACATGATAGAGAATTTCATTACGTGAAGCTCTTTCTTTATCATCCATAGGAATGATCCTTTTATTTACAAATGATTTAATATTAAATATATTATTTAATCGGATATTTAGTATAATAAGATAAATATATTATGTCAAGTTATTATTTTTATGGGGATAATTCTAAAAAATAGTATTGACATTATATATATTATATACTATATTTCTAAAATGCTGAATATCCTTTAAACTTAGTTTTTATAATATAAATCTTAAGCATTTTTAATAGTAAGATATATTAAGTTTAAATGATATCGGGGGAACCAAACTGTATCTTAGGGTCTTAATAGACCCTTATGGGGCGAATTTTTAAAGTATAATAGAATAAAATATGGTGTTGTACTTTAAAAGTAGGGTTACTCTAACCCGAGTCCGACAGCTAACCTCGAAAGCTCATATAAAGAGAATACAGCCAGAGATGTGTTCTATCTAAAAATCTTTAAACAATTTTTAGAAGTATTCTCTGGTTTTTCTTTTTAATTACCAATTTCCAATATGGGAGATAACATAAAAATGAATATTTTTATAGTTGGCAGCGGAAGAGTTGGATCAGATCTTGCTAAAATGCTTTCTATTAGCGGACATAATGTTGTTTTAATAGATATAAATCCAGATGCATTTAAAAAACTGGGCTCATCATTTAATGGATTAACAATTACAGGGTCAGGAACAGATGAAATTTTATTACGTGATATTAAAGCAGATAAAGCAGATATTTTTGTTGCAATTACAGATAAAGATAATATAAATATTATGTCTGCTCAGATAGCAAAATTTATATTCAAAATACCAAAGGTTATTGTTAAACTTACAGATACTGAAAGAGAAATAATTTTACGCAAACAGGATATTGATATTGTAAGCGGTACACGTTTAATATCAGCATTTATCTGGAATGAGATATCTATTAAACCTTATAAAACAGACAAATAGGAGAGACAATATGTTTATAGTACTTATGGGTGGAGGACAGGTTGGATATTATCTTTCTCGCGAATTAATCGCAGATAAACACACTGTCACTTTAATAGATAAAGATAAATCTGTCTGTGAACAAATTGCAAGAGAGATAGAAAATATAATAGTAATATGTGGAGATGGAAGTGATAAGCATATATTAGAAGCCGCAGGAATTAAACAGGCTGATGTTTTTGCTGCTTTAACAGGTATTGATGAAGAAAATCTTATTGCGTGTCAATTAGCTAAAGAAGTATTTAATATAAAAAGAACTATCTCACGGGTAAATGATCCAAGAAGCAGAAATATTTTTAACAAGTGTAATGTTGATACATCTATAAATACAACAGGTATTTTAATTAAAATTATTGAAGAAGAAGCTTCTCTTGATGATTATATGCCTCTTTTAGCAATAAAAAAAGGTAAAATTTCTCTTGTGCGTGTTGATTTGCATGATGCTGCTCCAGTTGTTGGGAAATTAGTACGTGATATAGTATTACCTAAAAATTGCGTTTTAGTTACTATATTAAGAGGAGAAGAAGTAATAATTCCAAAAGGTGATACACTTCTTTCATCTGGGGATGATGTTATTGCACTGGCAAGTATTGAGAACGAAAGAGATCTGCTTCATTCTTTAATTGGAGACCTGTAATTGCTGATTAATTATTGGGAGATATAATGTTATCAAATATTAATATAAAATTTAGTTTATCACAGGCAGCTAAACCTTTATACGGTATTATATTTGAATTTTTATTATTACCTGTTTTTCTTCTTTCCATTAATTTTTTAATTGCTTTTATCTTGTGGAGGACATTATAAAGTGATTTTAAGACCAACTTCACAGGATTTTAGAACTATTTTCTTTAATACCGGCCGTATTATAATCGGACTTGCACTTGTAATGTTTATTCCTCTTTTTACATCTTTATGTTTTCAAGAATGGGAAGTTGCTGTAGATTTCGGTATATCAATTAGTTCAACTTTATGTATTGGTTATTTATTATTAAATTTATTTTATACAGATCGTGATCCGGAATGGGTGCATGGTATGTCCAGTGCTGCAATCTCATGGTTTATTTGCACACTACTGGGTGCATTGCCGCATTGGCTATCCGGACATTTTTATTCATATATAGATGCTTGCTTTGATGTAATGAGCGGATATACAACAACCGGCCTTGTGCTTATTCAAGACTTAGATCATGTTTCAATTGGATTAAATATGTGGAGACATCTATTAACTTATATTGGCGGACAGGGGATGATAGTTGTTGCTTTAACTTTTCTTATTCCAGGATTTTCAGGAGCATATAAAATGTATGTTGGAGAAGGGAAAGATGAACGATTACTTCCAAATGTAATGAATACAGCTAAAGCAATATGGACAATAAGTTTAGTTTATTTAATATTAGGAACATGTTTATTATGGATTGCATGCATAATTGCTGGCATTAATCCATTACAATCATTTTTTCACAGTTTATGGATTTTTATGTCTTCATGGAGCACAGGTGGTTTTGCTCCGCAATCGCAAAATCTTTTTTACTATCACAGCCCGCTTATTGAATTTGTATATATTTTGATAATGATAGCAGGTTCATTGAATTTTGCTTTGCATTATTCTCTATGGACAGGTAATTTTAAAGAAATTTATCAGAATATTGAAGTACAGTCTTTTGTAACAACTTTAACAATTGCATTTACTCTTTCATGTATTGCGCTTATTTCTTATCACGTTTTTCCTGATCTATTAAGCACATTCCGAATGGCATTTTTACATGTTGCTTCAGCTCATACTACAACCGGCGGAATGAGTGTATTTGCAAGACAATTTATTGTTCAATGGGGTTCTCCAGCAATGGTTGGAATAATATTAGCTATGGCAATCGGCGGAAGTGCATGTTCAACAGCAGGCGGATTTAAAGGACTAAGAATGGGAATATTAGCAAAAGCAATATCTCAGGATATAAAAAAATTAGTATCATCTGAGTCCGCTGTAGTAGTCCAGAAATTTCATCATATAAAAGACATTATTTTAGAAGATAGTCATGTGCGTTCTGCAGGAATAATAGTATTATTATATGTAATAATTTATTCTATTGGTACAGCAGCAGGAATGATGTATGGTTACCCAATGTTAGATTCTTTGTTTGATGCTGTATCAGCAGGTTCAAATTCAGGATTATCATGCGGAGTAACAGCGGCAACAATGCCTACTTTAATGAAAGTTGTTTATTTTTTTGCAATGTGGGCAGGTCGATTGGAATTTAATGCTTTATTGGTTTTAACAGGAATGTGCTATGCAATTATCACAGGTAAATAAATTTATTTTATCAATTCTATTTTTATTAATTATAAAAATACAAGTTTATGCTGCTCCAATTATTGTAAATGAACTTATTGAAAAATATAATGATTATAATGGTAAAAAAATCGTTTTTCAAGGAGAAGCAATTGGTGACAAATTAGAAAGAAAAAATGGTGTATGGATAAATATATCCGATTCATCAGGGATGGCAATTGGTGTTTGGTTTAAACATGAACACGCCAAACTTATTAATATTCTTGGAACATATAATTTCAAAGGTGATTTTTTACAGATAAATGGAACATTTAATAAAGCCTGCAAACTTCATCTTGGTGAAATGGATATTCATGCAGATTCGTGCGAGATAATACAGCAAGGGTATATTACACGACATACTATTTCAAAAAATAGATTAATCATTTTAATTGGTCTTTCAATATTATCTTTTATTCTGATTATTTTATGGAGATATATTTTTAAATCAAAGCTAAAAAACACTTAATAATCTTCTCCCCCCATAAATACTATTACAATCTTCAATATTATGTTATAATTTTTATATGCAAATAATAACATGTAAAAAACTTATTAAAAAATATGGTTCTATTAAAGCTGTTGACAATATAGATTTTGAAATTTTAAGCGGGGAATGTTTTGGTTTCCTTGGACCGAATGGAGCAGGAAAAACAACTTTAATGAGTATTATATACTGTTTTATACCTCCTACTCATGGCGAAGTAAAAGTATTTAATCTGGATGTAACAGAAAATCCCAGTGAAATAAAACAAAAAATTGGAGTGATGCCCCAGGAAGATAATCTTGACCCTGACCTTAATGTTATTGAAAACCTTATTGTATATGCAAGATATTTCAATATCCCTAAAAAACAATCTTATAAAAAAGCATTGGATTTACTTGAATTTGTTGAATTAAAAGATAAAATAAAAACAAAAATAGACAATCTTTCAGGCGGAATGAAACGAAAGCTTATTCTTGCAAGAGCTTTGATCAATGATCCTGAAATATTAATTCTTGATGAACCTACAACAGGTCTTGATCCATATACGAGACACAATGTCTGGGATAAATTAAATCATCTTAAATTAAATAATATTACTATTTTACTTACAACTCATTATATGGAAGAAGCTGAAAAACTATGTGATAGAATAGCTATAATAAATTCTGGTAAAATTATAATTTGTGATTCTCCAAAAACACTAATGAATAAATTTGGCGGTAATCTTGAAAATGTTTATCTGAAGCTGACAGGGAGGTCACTTGAATCTTAAAAGAGCTTTTATAGTATGGCACAGGAATTTTACAGTTTATACAAAACTTTATAAAACCAGCATTGCATTAAATTTTATAGATCCTGTTCTATATCTTTTAGCTTTAGGTCTTGGGCTCGGGCAATTTGTTAATAAAATTAACGGGATACCATATATTAATTATATTGCACCTGGGATAATTGCGTCATCATCAATGTTTGCAGCAGTATATGAATGCACATATGGAACATATGTAAGAATGACATTCCAAAAAACATTTGATGCAATATTAGCAACTCCAGTTAATATTGATGATCTAATCCTGGGAGAAATACTTTGGGGAGCAACAAAAAGCACATTCTATGGAGTAATTATCATGATAGTAAATTCTATTTTCGGACTTATTAATTCTCCTCTTATAATATTTGCAACTATAATAGTATTTTTATGCGGTCTAATATTTGCTGAAATTTCAATTATTTTTATATCAATTATTCCCGGGATTGATTCATTAAATTATTTCTTTACATTATTAATTACTCCCATGTTTCTATTCTCAGGAATATTTTTCCCTCTTAATAATATGCCTGATATCGTAAAAAATATAGCTTTTTTTACTCCACTTTATCATCTTGTGAATGTTTGCAGAGCGTTTTCAAATGGATTGCTTGAAAATTCTATTAATGATATTTTATGGATTACTATTACATCTGTCATATTAGCTCCACTATCATTTATGTTATTAAAAAAACGAATATTAAAATAAGCCTGATAAATCAGGCAACTACAAAAATTTCAATGTAGTTGCTCGATTTATCGAGCGTTTCAAATTCCTGTACTTTAAAATAAAAAGGAGAAGTCTCTTGAAAAAATATTTATTGGCTCCATGGAGAAGTAAATATATTAAATCTCTTGCGAATCCGAAAGATAATGTATGTATTTTATGTGATGCAGTAAAAAATACAAATGCACCAATTATTAAAAGAGGCAAAGAAAATTTTATTATAATGAATCTATACCCTTACAACACTGGACATATTTTGATTGCACCTTACAGACATATTGGAGAAATATATGAATTAAGCGATATAGAAATAAATGAAATGATGCAATTAGCAAAACAAAGTACTAAAATAATTAAAAAATTATTTAATCCTAATGGTTTTAATCTCGGGATTAATATGGGTAAATCTGCAGGAGCAGGTTTTCCTGATCATATACATCTTCATGTTGTCCCGCGATGGCAAGGAGATGAAAATTTTATGTCTGTAGTTGCAAACACTAAAGTTGTTTCTGTTGATATAAAACAAATATATAAAAAACTTAAAAAAGAATTTAAAAAATAAACCACAGAGATTTGTATGCAAATCAATACAATTCTCTGTGGCTTATAATATTTATGATACTATTAAATGCTGCTTTTAAAAGCTTTCCCTGGTTTAAATTTTACTGTTTTGGATGCTTTTATTTTAATAACCTCACCTGTTCTAGGATTTCTCCCTTTTCTGGCTTTTCTTGTTACTACGTTAAAAGATCCAAATCCAATAAGCTGAACTCCACCTTTTTTTACTCCCTTTTTAATATTATCAAGAACTGATTCAACTGCTTTCCCTGCATCTTTTTTGCTAAGAACTGCATCTTTACTAACTGCTGCTATTAAACCTTCTTTATTCATTCAAATA
>JACRDZ010000015.1 GCA_016212735.1 Candidatus Firestoneibacteriota bacterium
AAAGGTTTGGTATTTTTACATTCAGGGAATCCTGGACATGCAAGGAATTTACCATGACGTCCCCATTTGGTAACCATTTTTTTACCGCAATTTTCACAAATTATATCAGTTTCAACTTCCATTTCTTTTTTGATATTGCGCATATTGGTTTTTGCATTATCAAGATCACGGCTAAAACTCTTATAGAATTCTTTTAAAGCGGTATCTTTGTCATTTTTCCCTTCCTCAATCTGATCAAGCTCATTTTCCATATTTGCTGTAAATTCTACATTAAGTATATCCGGGAAACTTTGAACAAGTAGAGTTGTTATAGTTTTACCCAATTCTGTCGGATAAAAACACCTGTCTTTTTTCTCAACATAATCTCTGTTTTGAATTGTAGTAATAATACTTGCATATGTACTTGGACGTCCAATTCCATTTTCTTCCAGAGCTTTTACAAGAGTAGCTTCATTATATCTTGCAGGCGGTTTTGTAAAATGCTGTGAAGGGTCCAGTTTAATTAGTAATAGATTTTCACCAATTACAAGACGAGGTAAAAATTTATCAACATTTGGAGTCTCTGAATCGTCTTCCTGTGATGAACCATTATTATTTTTTGTTTCTTCGTAAACTGCGGTAAATCCTTTTTCAATAATTATTGATCCAACAGCAATAAAAGTATAATTTTTAGCCTGTATATAAGCAGTTGTAACATCAAAAACCTGTGGTGTCATCTGACTTGCAATAAATCTTTTCCATATAAGAGAATAAAGTTTGTATTGATCAGGAGTAAGTCCATTCTTAATTTTATCAGGTTCCATGTCTATGATTGTTGGTCGTATTGCTTCGTGTGCTTCCTGAGCGCTTTTAGCATTTTTAAATATATTAGGTTTTTCCGGCAGATATTGATTCCCAAATTTATTATTAATATATTCTCTAACATTTTGTATCGCTTCATCTGATATTCTGGTTGAATCTGTACGCATATAAGTAATTAATCCGACAGTACCTTTATCTTCTATTGTCAGTCCTTCATATAACTGCTGAGCTATCATCATGGTTTTTTTAGGGGTAAATCCCAGTTTTCGTACTGCTTCCTGTTGAAGTTTGCTTGTTATAAAAGGAGGCAAAGTAGATTTCTTTTTTGTTTTTTTCTCAATATTAGATACTTGATAAGCTGCACCATCAAGTTCTTTTATAATTTGATTATTCTGTTCCTGATTTTCAATTTTAAGTTTGATATTGTCTTTCTTATCCAGTTTTGCCTGAAATCGTTCTTTTTTATCAGTTTCTAATTCGGCAAGAATTTCCCAGTATTCCTCTTTAACAAAATTTTCTATATCTTTTTCACGTTCACAAATCAATCTAACTGCAACTGATTGAACACGTCCTGCACTTAATCCTTTACGTACTTTTTTCCATAATAAAGGGCTCAGCATATATCCAACAATTCTATCAAGAACCCGTCTGGCTTGTTGTGCATTTACTTTTTTTGTGTCTACTTCCCCGGGATGGGCTACTGCATTAATAACTGCTTTTTTTGTAATTTCGTTAAATATAACCCTATATATATTACTGCAGATATTTTTCAATTCTTCTTTTAGATGCCAGCAGATCATTTCTCCTTCTCTGTCAGGGTCTGGAGCAAGGTATATATTTTTGACCCCAGATGCGGTTTTCTTTATATCTTTTAATAAATCTTTTCTTCCTTTAATAAAAACATAATCAGGTTCAAAATTCTCAAGATTCACACCAAGTTTTTTAGCTGGTAAATCTTTTATATGTCCCATTGAAGCTTTTACTATAAAATTCGGGCCTAATATTTTATTTATTGTTTTTGCTTTAGACGGGGACTCTACAATTAATAATGATTTTTCTTTCACTCTCTTTTTCCTCCTCAATATCAGTATTAAATATTTAAGTTGTAAATACTATCAATAAGATAATTTATTGTCAACTTATTATTTATAATCGTATCTTAGAATCCATTAAATCTGTATGAAATTTTTGCCTGGCAATTGTCTTATTTTTCCTTTAAGTTCAAGACTTAATAATAAAGAAAAGATATTATACAAACAGGATTTTTTAGCTGCAAGTATAATATTATCAATATGTACAGCTTCAGAATTGCTTATTAGTCCCAATGCTTTCTCCTCTTCAATGCTTAAAACAATTTCTTCTTTATTTTCCTTCGTTTTCTTAAGGAATTCACCGCATATTGATTTTACAAGAGGACTTAATTCATCAATAATATCGTCTGCATTCTGGACTAATTTAGCTTCTCCTTTTTTGATAAGAGTATTAGTCCCTATACTTTTTTTACTTGTAAGATTACCAGGTACAGCAAATATTTCTCTTCCTTCTTCAAGAGCATAACCAGCAGTAATTAAAGAACCGCTTTTTTCTCCTGCTTCAATCAAAAGAGTACCTAAAGACAAGCCATTAATAATTCTATTCCTGCGCGGGAAATTAAACTTATTAGGTCCTGTTCCGAGAGGGAATTCACTTATAACAGCACCGTTCTCTGAAACAGCTTTATAAAGTGCACGATTTTCAGGCGGATAAATAATATCTAAACCGCATCCCATAACAGCTATTGTACGGCCTCCGCAATCCAGCGTTGTTTGGTGAGCAACGGAATCTATACCGCGTGCCAGTCCGCTTACAATAGTAATTCCAGAACATATTAATTCCCTGCACAGGGTTTGAGTAACAACTTTACCATATATTGTAGCAACACGTGCACCAACAATAGCTAAAGACACACGATCAACGTCTTTTATTTCTCCATGAATATATAATATAGGAGGAGGTAAAAATATAGATTTTAAATTAACTGGATAATGTATATCAGTAAGTTTTAATACTTTAATATTATTTTTTTCTATCCATGATATTTGTTTTGAAATGCTTATTTTATTTTTGTTATTAAGAATTGAATCTGCAGTTTTTTCGTTTATACCTTGAACATGCAATAAATCATTTTTACTTGCAGAAAATATATTTTCTGGAGATTTGAAATGCTCCAGCAGTTTATAAAGACCTTGAGGCCCAATATACGGAATATTATGTAGAGTTATCCATGATGAAATTGAGTTATCTTGCATCATGGTTGTGAAGTATTACATATAATAAATAAAAAAGTCAATATTAAAATGTTACAATAATGAATTTTTCTTGACAAAATGATTTATGTGTTGAATAATTATAAGCATTATTAAAACCTATTAGGAGGACATATATGGAAATAAATGAAAAAGAAGTTGATGGTATAACAATTTTAGAAATCAAGGGAGATATAATGGCAGATAATAGAAATGAACTAAAGGTAAAATTTGCTTCCTTGATAGAAAACGGCAAAATAAAAATTGTACTTAATTTTAAAGATATTTATGTGATAGACAGTTCTGGAATAGGTTTATTGATTTCTACATTGCAAAAAGTCAGAGAAAAAAATGGAGATATAAAAATACTAAATATCAGCGGATTTGCAAAGAGAACATTTAATGTTACAGGATTAAATAATATTTTTCATATATTCAGCAGTCAGGATAAAGCAGTTGGAAGTTTTTCAGTTGGAGATAATTTTTAATTTCCAGTAATTTCCAGAGCTAAATCCAGTACAGTTTTAGCAGATTTTTCCCAATTGAAAAATTTAATTCTTTCTTTTCCCTTATTTATTAAGTCTTTTTTCAAATTATCATCTGTAATAAGAGTATGTATGGCTTTTGCAATATCATCTGTATTAAATGGGTCGATATAATAAGCAGCATTCCCGATAACTTCAGGCAGAGATGTAAGATTTGAAGATATTACAGGACATTCACATGCCATAGCTTCAATCGGGGGAATACCAAAACCTTCATATAAAGAAGGATAAACAAGCATAATGGCGTTTCTGTATAAATCTATTAATGTTTCATTATTAATATAATCTGTAAATATAACATTTTCAAGTTCATTATTTATTGAAATATTGTTTTTTTTAGGAAATAGTTTATTGGGAGCTCCTGCAATTACAAGTTTAATATCTTTTAATTTAAGCTTATAAAAAGCATCTACCAGCCTTTTTAAATTTTTTCTTGGATTTAAAGATCCAACTGCGAGAATATATTCATATTTATTATTTTTTATATTTTCTTTTTGTAAAGCTCTATAAAATTCTGGAGCAACTGCACTATAAATAACATGTATTTTTGAAGGATTAATTTTTAAAAACTCTACTATTTTATTTTTTGAATATATACTTCCAGCAAGAATTTTCAATGATTTATTTGCTAAGTTACGTATTATAAAATTATTATAATAAACTGTTTTTTTATTAAACCATTCTGGATGTTCTATATTGGAAATATCCTGAATAGTTATAATCTGATTATTATAGAAAAATGGAGCAGACGTAGTGAGATTAATTAAAAGTGGATTTTTTAATTTATTTAGATAAACAGGCAGATCTATTTGCTGAGATTTCATTCCGTTATATGTCTCTGCTTCAAGATATTCTGCTAGTTCTTTATGTAAGATTCCTGATGAAGAAATAAAGCTTATCTCAGGTTTTAATTTCTTTAAATGTCTGGATATTTCAATAGCAAACCGCTGAACACCGCCTTCAATTCTTTGGGTTAAGAATTTAGCATTTACAGCTATTTTCACATAATTGTCCTTATTTTGTGAGAGATTCAATATGCACGCATACTGATCGTGCTAGAGCTTTTAAATTATATCCTCCCTCAAGTACAGAAATGATTTTACCGCTGCATGTTTTATCTGCAAGTTTTTTTACAATTTCAGTCATTTTTACATATCCTGATTCTGTAACTGGAAGCTGTGCTAAAAAATCTTCTTTGTGGCTGTCAAATCCAGCGGAAATCATTATAAGATCTGGTTTGAATTTTTCTGCTTCAGGTAAAAGTCCATCGGAAAAATATTTTATGAAATCTTCTTCATTTATACCGCTTTTTACAGGAATATTTATAGTGAAACCTTTCCCTTTTCCAGAACCTGTTTCTTCTTTTCTCCCAGTACCCGGATAGTGAGGGAATTGGTGAATTGAAAAGTATAATACAGAAGGATCATCATAGAATATATGCTGAGTCCCGTTCCCATGATGTGCGTCCCAATCAATAATTAGTATTTTTTTTATTTTATATTTATTTTGCGCATATCGTGCTCCTATTGCAATATTATTAAAAAGGCAGAATCCCATTCCTTGAGCTATTTCTGCATGATGACCAGGAG
This sequence comes from Candidatus Firestoneibacteriota bacterium, assembly GCA_016212735.1. The sequence continues at coordinate 5,221 of JACRDZ010000015.1, forward strand.
GACGAATTGCACAAAAAACGTTTTTTACTTCCCCATTTACTATTGCATCAACTGCGCGCAGAACACCTCCAACAGCAACAAGAGCAACATTATATGATTCTTCACATATAACTGTATCCATATCAATATTACGAATATTTTGTGTGCATTTTTTCCATACTTCTTTTGCATAGTCAGCATCATGAATAAGAGATATCTCCTGTTCTGTTGCTTTATATGGATCTAAATGAATAAGTTTATTATATAAAGATGTTTCTTTTAATATATCAATAATAGCCTGTAATCTTTTTGGACTTTCTGGATGATGTCCTGTATCATGTTTGAGATAGTATGGACTATAAACAAAACCTGTTTTAGAAGTCATAATATGTTTTCCTTATATTGAAAATCAAACATATAATATTATAACATAATTCATTAATACATGCACAAAATTGTTTAAATGCACACAA
>JACRDZ010000172.1 GCA_016212735.1 Candidatus Firestoneibacteriota bacterium
TGTTTTTCCCCTGGCAAAAAGCCCTGCAATAGCAAGAGACATAGCAATTCTATGATCACCATAACTGCTGGATTTATCACAGCTTTTAAAATATTTACCGCCAGTAATAATTAATCCGTCAGGTAATTCTTTTATTTTTACACCTAATAATGAAAGCTCATTAGTAATAGTTTTTATTCTATCTGATTCCTTTACTCTAAGTTCCGTTGCATCTTTTATTATAGTTGTTCCTCCAGCACAAGCTGCTGCTACAGCAATTATAGGGATTTCATCTATTAATTTTGGAATAATATCTCCAGATATTTTAATCCCTTGTAATTTTGATGATGAAACTTTAATATCTGCAATTGGTTCATTGTTAATTTCTCTGTAATTCAATAATTCGATGTTTCCACCCATCTGTTTTAATACATCTATTATTCCTGTTCTTGTAGGATTTACTCCGACATTTTTAAGTATTACCTGTGAATTATCAAGAATTAAAGCTCCAACAATAAAATATGATGCAGATGAAATATCTCCAGGAACTTCTATGTCACGTGCTTTTAGTTTTTTTTTGCCAGTAATTTCAGTAGAAAAAATATCTTTTTTGTTGATGTCAGCACCTAAATAAGCAAGCATACGTTCTGTATGATCCCTTGATAATGAAGGTTCCCTGACTATTGTTTTTCCCCTGGCAAAAAGCCCTGCAAAAAGTAAACATGATTTAATCTGTGCACTGGCAATTTTACTGTTGAATTCTATACCTTTTAATTTTTTTCCAAGTATTGTTAAAGGAGCGAAATTAGAATTGTCACGGCCATAAATAACAGCGCCCATATTTTTAAGAGGAACTGTTACTCTTTTCATTGGACGACTGCATAAAGATTTATCTCCGGTAACTACAGAATAAAATTGTTGTCCGGATAAAATCCCAAGTAATAATCGCATTGAAGTTCCGGAATTTCCCATGTTAAGTATTTCTTTTGGTTCTGCCAGTCCATTAAAACCAACACCGTTTATTTGAACTCTATCTGTCCCCAATCCATTTATATTAACACCCATTTTTATATATGCTTTTGCAGTATTTAACGTATCTTCGGATTCTAAAAAATTTGTAATTGTTAAAATCCCTTGTGTTAATGCCCCAATCATAATTGCTCTATGAGATATAGATTTATCTCCCTGTACTTCACATTCACCTCTTAAAGAATTTACTGGAGTTGTTTTGATATAATTTTTATTATATTTATCAATAATCATATTATTCTTTCTTTTTTATTATGTGTTCAGATGTTATCCCGTTTAAGTCAAAAAATTTATTTGCAAAATCCATATTGTAAAATCGAATAATTATTCTGTGTGGATTATAAACCAATATCTGTATCCCTGTAAAATGGTTAGAAATAAAAGCAGGTATTCCTAATACAAAAAATAAGGAAATAATTGAAAAAAGACCTAAAAGAAAGAATGCCAGTCCAGCTATATGTCCTTTATAATCCTGCGAAATGTTATAAATTGACGGCATTATAATGTACCACATTCCAATAATAACTGCTAAAAAAACTGTAATACTGGAAAAGCTGATTAATTTTTTTTTCTCTTTTAATTTTTTTAAACATTTTTCGCATAAAAAAATAGGGATATCAATTCTTCTGGTTTTTCTTACAATAGTTCCTCCTTCCTGTTCAGAATCTACAATTTTAGGAGAAGGTCTGCCTATTTCAACTCTATTTGAAGCATTGTAATCTCCACAATGACAGCAATTTCGCGGCATTACTAATTTTTTATAAGGGAAGCTAATAATAATTTCAGACATGATTTTTCCTGATAATTTTAAATTAGTTTTAAGTCTTAAGTTTTTAGTTCTAAACTTATAACTTACTACTTAAAACTAATAACTTTGAAATTCCTATACTTATATTTATAAGCTTGCTGGGTAATTAAATTTTTATATTTTATCTCTGAATTCTTTTGCATCAGAGAATTTTTGCAATAGACCTTCACTGTCTTCCATTTGAATTAAAGTTTCTATTTTAAATAATTCCAATCGAAGCTCATTAATTTGCTTTAAAATATATTTTTTATTTGATATACATATATCCTTCCACATAACAGGATCACTCGCAGCAATTCTTGTAATATCACGGAACCCGTTTCCAATACCAGCTTTAATTTTTAATTCATTTTCTTTATTTTTACATTTATCACGTGTCATAATAGACTGCAATGTTGCAATTATATGAGGAAGGTGACTTGTAAGCGCAACAATTTCATCATGTTCTTCCGGAGAAACTTCTGTAACTGATGCTCCAAGAGTACTCCATAAAAGTTTTATTTTGTTTAGAGCAAATGGATTGGTATGTTTATTTTTTGTTACAAAACAAGTGGAATTCAAAAACATATCTGATCTAGAAAATTCAATACCTTTTTTTTCTGAGCCTGCCATTGGATGAGATCCTACAAACATAATTTTACTGCTTTTTAGTTTATCAATTCTGTTTAATATCATAGATTTAGAACTGCCAACATCAGTGATTATTGCTTCAGAGGTTATATAAGGTTCAATCATAGAAACTATTTGAGGAATAATGCCAACTGGAGTTGCAATAATAATTAAATCTGATTCATTAACAGCATCATTTTCCGGGCTTGAATAATAATAGTCTATTAATCCTTGTTTTTTAGCTTTTTCAAGATTAGCCAATGTTCTTCCAACACCGATTATTTCAATTCTATTGTTTTTTTCTTTTAATGCTAAAGCTATAGACCCGCCGATTAATCCAACACCAATAATAGTTATTTTTTTAAAATCAAGTTCCATCTTAAACCTCTAAGCCCTTAGGTCTTAAATTGTTCGTCCAACAGCTTCTGCTACAGGTTTCAAAGTTAATATAAGTTTATCAAATTTTTCAGGAAGAAGTGATTGTGCTCCGTCAGAAAGAGCATCTTCAGGGCAGGGATGGACTTCTATAATTAGTCCATCACATCCGCATGCAATTGATGCTTTTGCCATTGGTTCAACAAGTTCCCATTTTCCGGTAGCATGACTCGGATCTACTACAACAGGTAAATGTGTTAATTTTTTTAATACAGGAACAGCACTTAAATCAAGAGTGTTTCTTGTTTCTTCTGAGAAAGTTCTTATACCTCTTTCACATAAAATAACATTATAATTCCCTTCTGACATAATATATTCCGCAGACATAAGGAATTCTTTTATTGTAGCGCTTAATCCTCTTTTTAATAGTACAGGTATTTTAGATTTACCAACTTCTTTTAGAAGATTGAAATTCTGCATATTGCGTGCCCCGATCTGTATTATATCTGAATAATTAGCTACTAATTCAACATCTCTTGTGTCCATAACTTCAGTTACAACCGGTAATCCAAAAGCTTTTTTAACTTCAGCCAGAATTTTCAAGCCTTCTTCTCCAAGACCCTGAAAATCATACGGCGATGTGCGCGGCTTAAATGCTCCTCCACGAATAATATGTGCACCTGATTTTTTAACTTTTTCTGCAATATCAAACATCATTGCCCTGCTTTCAACAGAACAGGGGCCTGCCATAATAACTATTTTTTTGTCGCCTATCTTTAAGTTATCAATGTTAATAATTGTATTCTCCTTTTTGAAATCACGGCTTGCCATTTTATAAGGTTTTAATATAGCTAGAACTTTTTCAACACCTGGTAAAATTTCAATTGGATGTGCTCTAAGATTGTCTTCCTGTCCTATGGCTCCTATTACTGTTCTTTCAACACCTTTGGATATATTTAGTTTAACTCCTAAACTGGTTAATTTATCGCAAATATGTTTAATTTGTTCTTCTGTAGCATTTGGTTTTAGAACGATTATCATATTAAAATCTCCTTATTCCGCAGAATTTGTGATTCAACTGGGTTATGTATTTAATAAAAATCTGCATTTTGTTTGAGAATTATAACAGAATAGACTAAAAAGTCAAACCATAATTGTGGTTATGATACATATCTCCATGCAGTTGCAAATTTAAAAAATAGTATATATAATACAAAAATAAGTAAAATTAATTCCAGGAGAGAATTTAATTGAAGATTTTAATAATAAATCCCCCAAGAGTTATGGGATTACCTGTTGTTAGAGAAGAAAGATATGAGCATAAGGATTTTGGTGCAATATATCCGCCGTTAAATCTTCTATATACAGCTTCGAATTTGAGAAAAAACAAATTTGATGTTATTTTGATTGATGCAAATGGTTTTGATATTTCATTTAATAAGCTTGCAAATAAAATCGATGAAATAAAACCAGAAATTATTATTTCAAGATGCGGATTTGATACACAGGATGAAGATTTAAGGATTTTAAAATATGCTAAAGATAAATTTAAGTCAATAACTATAGTAAGAAATAAAATAATTTCAGATGTCCCCTGGTTGAAAAAAGAATTTCTAGAAAAAAACAGATTTATAGATATATTTGTAAATCATGAATTGGATTTTTCTATAGTTGATATTGTAAATCATATAGTAAAAGTCAGGAATCAGGATTTTTACAATGAATTATCAAAAATTGATGGTATTTCATTTATAAAAGATAATGAAGTAATATCAACAAAAGCTTCGGATTTCAGTAAAATAGATATAGATGAAATGCCTTTTCCAGCTTATGATTTACTGCCGGATTTAAGCCCATATCATACAGGCGTTTCACATTTTCCATTCGCACTTATTGTAACATCAAGAGGATGTCCGTTTCAATGTTCATTCTGCGCTTATTCGAGAATGGGGTACAAAATACGCAAACCAGAAAAAATTATTGAAGAATTTATATGGCTAAAAGAAAAGTTCGCCTTAAAGAGTTTTTTGTTTTTTGATGACCTCCTTGGCTTGAATAAAGAGGCATTTACAAAACTGCTTAATCTTATGATAGAAAATAAACTGAATTTGAAATGGGTAGGATGTACCAGAGCGAATCTTCTGGATGATGAGCTTGTTAAATTAATGAAAAAAGCTGGTTGTGAGGAAATGGCAATAGGAATTGAGTCTGGATCAGAAAAAGTTTTAAGTATAACAAAAAAAGGGATTTCATTAAGTGATATACGTAAAGCAGCAAAAATATTACATAAAAATAAAATTCTGTTTTATGGACTGGCAATTATAGGATTACCTGGAGAAACCAAAGAGACCATTAATGAAACTATAGAATTTATTAAGGAAATTGATCCATTTTACACTCAATTTTGTTTTGCAACACCATTCCCTAATACAGAAATATATAAGTATTATAAAGATAAAGGTCTATTGCTTACAGAAGATTGGAATAAATATTTCCCTTTATCTGCAGAACCTGTTATACGAACAGAAGCATTGACAGAAGAAGAATTGAAATATTTAAGAAATTATGCATATAGAAAATTAATATTAAGACCCGGATATCTCATACGAAAAATTAGATTATTTGATTGGGAATGGAACATAAAGGGATTTATTAAAATATTAGAAAGAATTTCTGCAATAATAAGGAAAAAGACTATACGATGAATAATGTACCAGACAATAATATTTATGATTTTTTAATCCTATCTGCATCACCGCGAAATACAGGCTGTTTTCTTCGCGCAAAATATATTGCTCTATCACTTGAAAGAAGCGGCGCAAAAGTTAAATTAGCTATCCCATGCAAATCAAAACCTTTTATGTTTGATTTTATAATAAATTTCTTTAAGTATCTTTATTATGTTTTATTAATAGATTATAAAGTTGGTATGTCAATTAAACCATATCCAAATACATTAATCCCGCTGCTTATAAAAAAAATATTGAAGAAAAATAAAGTAATTGTTGATATAGATGATGTGGATTTTGGTTATAGAGGTGGAATATTAAGTTCAATATTAAGATCAATTCAGAAACCGTTTCCTAAATATTTCGATCTGGTTACTTTTCATAATAAATTGCTAAGGGATTTTATTATTAAAGAGTTTAATGTTTTACCTGAAAAATTACACACTTTGCTGCAGGGGGTTGATTTTAGTGTTTTTGATTGCAGGCTTGATGTAACAGAATTTAAAGAAGAATTTATTAAAAAAAATAATTTAAATAATGATACAACAATATTGATATATCCTGCACATTTGAATATTGCTTCTGACCTGGATATTATTTTAAGCAATATAAAGGATATTCTGAATAGAGAGAATATTTTACTAATAATAGCAGGAGGAGGACAATTATTTGATGAGTTTAAGAAATCAGCACATAAACTGGATATTAAGAATATATATTTTACCGGATATTTATCTCCAGATAAAATAGCTGAATATATTTTAATTTCAGATTTTGCTCTGGTATATTATAAGGATAGAAAGGTTAACTATTACCGTTCTTCAATGAAATTGAGAGAGTGTATGGCTTTGAAAAAAAAGATAATATGTAATAACGTCGGAGAATTAAAATCGTTTGAACAATTTACATATCAAAGTGAAAGTGATATTAAGAGCTTTATTGATTTATTGGATAAATGCCTGAAACAATATCCTGTTGATACTAGAGAAAAAGAAGGATACGAATATATTAAAAAAAATTATAATTGGGATTTAATAGGGAAAGAGTTTGTTGAATTCATTAAAACCATATAGAATTTTAATTGCAAAAAAAAACAATTTATGATAGCATAAAAAATTCAATACAAGAAGCTTGAGTTAAAAAGGATATTGCTTTGTGATATAATACTCACGCAGTAAATTTTATTATATTTTTGCACAAAATGTGAATGCAGATGGAGGTTATAATTCGTGAATAATATTTATAAAAATATAGCTTTATGGCTTGTTGTTGGAATTATTGCAGTATCAATTTTTGAGCTTATGTCAAATCATAAAGAAGTTGTTCAAAAATTAAGCTATAGTGATTTAATCTATGACATACAGAATAAGAAAATTACAGAAGTTACTCTTACAAAAGATGTTATTTCAGGTAAATTGAAGGATGGAAAAGCATTTGAAACAAATATTCCTCCTAATGACCCAGACCTATTTAAAATCATTAGAGAAAATAATCTAAAAATAACAGTTAAACCCTCCGATGAAGGTTCCTGGTGGATGACTATTCTTGCGAATCTTTTCCCAATGCTTTTACTTGTTGGAATATGGATATTTTTTATGCGTCAAATGCAGGGAACTGGGAATAAGGCTATGGCCTTTGGTAAAAGCAGAGCAAAATTGCATTCAGAAAAACAGACAAAAGTAACATTTAAAGATGTTGCAGGAGCAGATGAACCAAAGCAGGAACTTGAAGAAATAATTGAATTTCTTAAAGAACCAAAAAAATTTCAGAAATTGGGCGGAAGAATTCCTAAAGGTGTGCTTCTTTTCGGACCTCCAGGTACCGGAAAAACACTGCTTGCTAAAGCAGTTGCAGGAGAAGCAAATACTCCATTTTTTAGTATAAGCGGTTCTGATTTTGTCGAAATGTTTGTTGGAGTTGGAGCATCTCGTGTTAGAGATCTTTTTGAACAGGGTAAAAAAAGTGCCCCATGTATTATTTTTATTGATGAGATTGATGCTGTTGGCAGACAGCGTTTTGCAGGTCTTGGAGGCGGACATGATGAACGTGAACAGACGTTAAATCAGCTTCTTGTAGAAATGGATGGATTTGATGGTAATGAAGGAGTAATTCTAATTGCAGCAACAAATCGTCCTGATGTGCTTGATCCTGCTTTACTGCGTCCAGGGAGATTTGATCGTCATATAGTTGTTGACAGGCCGGATTTAAAAGGGCGCGAAGGAATTATCAAGGTACATAGCAAAAATATACCAATAAATTCTAATGTTGATATTTTAGTTTTAGCACGAAGAACTCCTGGATTTTCTGGAGCAGATATAGCGAATATGATTAATGAAGCTGCTCTTCTTGCAGCAAGACGCAATAAAACATCTGTTGAAATGGATGAATTTGAAGAAGGAATTGAGCGTGTAATGGCAGGCCCTGAGAGAAGAAGCAGGGTAATAAATGAAAAAGAAAAAAAAATTATTGCTTATCATGAAGCAGGTCATGCATTGGTAGCGAGAAAAACCCCGGGTTCGGATCCGGTTCATAAGATATCAATAATTCCTAGAGGAATTGCCGCATTGGGGTATACATTACAATTACCGCTTGAAGATAGATATCTTACTACAAAATTAGAAATAATGAATCAAATTACCGTACTTATGGGAGGACGCGTTGCTGAAAACATGATTTTTAACGATATAACTACAGGAGCGCAAAGTGATATTGAACGTGCAACTGAAACTGCACATAAAATGGTCTGTGAATTTGGGATGAGCGACGAATTGGGACCGCTTACATTCGGTAAAAAAGATAAACAGATTTTTCTCGGCAGAGATATTGTTAAAGATAAAAATTATAGTGAAAAAACAGCAGTTGAAATTGATAAAGAGGTAAAAAATATTGTAGAAGACTGTTATAAAAAAGCTATGATTATATTGGAAGAGAATAAGTCTAAGTTGACCAAACTTGCAGAAAAACTGCTCGAAAAAGAAATATTAGAAAGTGATGAAGTAGAAATTATTATCCAGGGGAATAATGAACAGCAAAACACTATTTCCTAA
>JACRDZ010000170.1 GCA_016212735.1 Candidatus Firestoneibacteriota bacterium
AACAGCAGAATAATCCATATCAAATATTTTCCCTATTCTCTCTAACTTATACCCGGTATATCTCTTAATTAAATACAATGCTATTTGGCGATTAATATTACCCTTCCGTTTATAAAATATCTCTCCCTTTTCTATTCCTAACTTATCTGAAATTTTTTTAATTATTTCTTCCTCTGTATGAGTCCCAGTAATCTTTGTTTCTGGTATCTCCCTTTAGAATGAGAAAGTACTAAAGGGACGCTTTTAACTATTCGAACTTTTCTAGATCATCCTCTGCTTTTTTTCATCGACAAACAAAAAGAAAAGATATAAAATAAATTAAAATTTAATCAGGGAAAATACTGCAAAATTAATTTTCCGGCATTTCGCTAAACAGATTGGAATTAAATATGAAACGTAATTTATTTTTATTCTTAATTTTAGGTGTACTTATATATGAAGTATTTAATATTGTAACTAAGCGCAAGCTTTCTACAGGACCTCAATATAATAAATTATTCAAAACACAGAATAAAAATGAAAACACTATATCAAAATCAATTATCAGTAACAAAAGAACACAGGAGATATGGGAAAAGTATAACAGGATGACTTTAGATTTCAGCCAGCAAAATGATTTTATCAAAAGTATAAATGAATTATCTAATAAAATCGGATTAACTCAGATACAAATAAAACCCAAAAAATTAAAAGAAGATAAATCTCTTTTAATTTTCCCTGTTAATATTGAAATAGAAGCAGATTATAATAAAATATATAATTTTGTAAAAGCTATTGAAAATATACCTCTATTTATTAGAGTGGAAAATTTATCTATACAGCATAAAAATAATTTAAATGCAAAAATACTTATTCATGTTCAGGTTATGAAATCAAAAGAGGAAAGATTTTGCGAAGTTTCAAAAAAAACTTTATCTTTAACAATTTTAAATACACCGCAGTCCAGTTTGAAAGACCCTTTTGTACAATAAACTATTTATCTTCGATAATTATCGGTTCACTCTCACAAACTTTATTTCTACCGCTATTTTTAGCTGTATAAAGAGCTTTATCTCCTTCTGATATAAAACGATAGCAGATATTCTCGAAAAAATCATCAGAACGTATTATTTTAGACGGACTAGAAGATTTATCAAAAGCCATTGAGCTTATACCAATACTGATAGAAATATGTATTTTTTCTCCTTTAGGAGAATTAAATTCTTTATCGTGTATTCTGTCTTTGATTCGTTCAGCGAGGATGATGCCGCCTTTTCTATCAGTATGAGGGAGAATAACAGCAAATTCATCACCTCCATATCTGCAGGCAATATCAGTCTGACGAGTGGAGTTTTTGATTATTTGTGAAACTTCTGCCAAAATATAGTCCCCAAACTGATGACCATAAGAATCATTAACATTTTTAAAATAATCTATATCCAGAATTAAAATAAGCGATGGATAATTATAACGATAGGATGATCGCATTTCTTCGCGTAATCTTTGAATAAAATATCCTTTCACATAAAGTTTGGTAAGACTGTCGATTGTAGCTAATTCATAAAGGATAGTATTTTCAATTGCTATGGCAATCTGATTTGCAAAAATCATTAGAAGTTCTTTGTCATCATCATAATCTTTATATGTTTCTATAAAAATAATGCCCAGAACTTTATCACGTAAAATAATTGGTACAATAAGGATATTTTCTGCGCTTTCTATCTGACGTTTTGAAATAGATTTTTCTATTAGTTCTCTTTCATTATTATCCAGTTCTTTAAAACAATTTTTATTTGCAAATTTACCGACTCCAACCTGATATTCGAGAAAATCCCCCCATGTTAACATAGAATATCCTAAACCCAGAATCGCAAGAAAACCGTGTTCTCCATCCAGAAGACCTATTATCTGCAGAAGAGTTCCTTTTAAAAGATCATGCAGAGACTGCATTTTATATATCAGTGGTGTTATTTTTAATATATAACGCAAACCTTCTTTACTTCTCTCAAGCGCATTTAGATGATGATAGAATTTAGCTGCCAGCTCTATCAGCATCAGCATTTTTTCTGGACCATCATTTTTATCATGATAACCCTGTATATCAAGCCTTTTCATTATTTCCAGTGCAGGGATTTCTTTTGCATATCCTGTCTGCAAAATTATCTGTATATTTTGATCTTCTCTTCGTACCTGTTGTATAATTTCTTCAGGTGAAACTCCTGGCATGAAATAATCTAATAATATTATTTGTATAGTTTTCTTTTTTATTGCTTCTGCTACTTCTTCACGTTTTGAACATATAATAGCATGATATCCTTCTCTTTCCAATATTATATGTACAGATTTTGCATACATTTCATCATCATCAATAATAATAATAGTATAGTCCGAAGGTCTAATATATCTCTTATTCATATAAAAAATTTCCTTTATTAAATAATATCTATTATACAATTTTATTAATCAATACATATATATTAGTACAAAAATACATTTATTTCAAAGTTTAATCATAATAAACTTCAATAACAGATTTCCATTTTCCCTGATGTTTGATAATTGTTTCTATTATTTCTCTTAATGCTCCATTCCCGCCGGATTTTTTAGTAACAAAATTTGCTATTTTTTTTATTTCATCCGGAGCTTCAGGTATGGTTATTCGCAATTTTGCTTTTTTAAAAAATGATAAAACATCCAGATCACTTGCAATCCAGGCTATTTCATCTTCATTAATACTATTCATTGTTATAAAATTTATATACTGTTCAAAACTCTTTTTGGTAGATATTTGTTCTGTAGTTTTTAGTTCTTTTGCTCGTCTTTTACTTGAAGGATAAAAATTATTCCCGACTACTACAATTTTCAAGCCTGACATAAGCCCCAGTGTTACTCCCATTCCATCCTGAATATTAGACAAAAATATTTTGTTTTTTTCATTTTGAAGTACTTTATTTTTACCAAGAACACCATACAAGCTTATAAAAAGATATTTTACATTTTTAATTCTATTTTTTAATTGCATAGAAAACTATATATACCTTTTTGCAATTGTATCTATCTCAATTATCTGCTTTAATAATTCCTTCAATCTGGATAGAGGCAGCATACTGGAAGCATCGCACATTGCTTTTTCCGGACATGGATGAGTTTCTATAAATATTGCATCTATTTTACATGCAGCTGCTGCTCTTGATAGAGGGAAAATAAATTCAGGATTACCTCCGCGCGGATCACTGGACGGGAATCCTGGATTACGTACTATATGTGTTACATCAAACACAATAGGATAACCAAGTTCACGCATAATTGTTAATCCTCTATAATCACAAACAAGATTATTATATCCAAATGTCGTTCCTCTTTCAGTGAATAAAATCTGATTATTACCTGTACTTTCAACTTTTTCCGCTAAACTTTTCATTGATTGAGGAGACAAAAACTGTCCTTTTTTTATATTAACTGGTTTACCTGTTTTAGCTACTTCAAGAGCAAGTGATGTCTGCTGACATAAATAAGCAGGGATTTGAATTATATCCAGAACATCTTTTAAATCTTTTACTTCATATTTGCATTGAACATCTGAAACAACTGGCAGATCAAATTCATTTTTTATTTTTTGCAGAATTTCCAAACCTTTTTTAAGCCCCGGACCGCTGTATGATTTATGTGATGCTCTGTTTCCTTTATCATATGAAGCTTTGAAAATATAAGGGACTTTTAATTCGTCAGTAATTTTTTTAATCTCTTCAGCAATTTTCAAAGTACCTTTTTCATCTTCTATAACACATGGTCCGGCTAAAAGAACAAGAGGATTCTTATTCCCAATAGTAATATTTTTAACTTTTACTTCCTTCATTTTTATTTTCCTTTTTAATTATATGTCCCTTTTTAAGCCCTGTGTTCATTGAACTTTTAATAAATTCTTTGAAAATCGGATGCGGTTTTGTAGGTTTTGATTTAAATTCCGGATGGAACTGTACCCCTATAAAAAAAGGATGATCTTTTAATTCAATAACTTCTACAATTCTTTCATCAGGTGAAATCCCTGATATAACAAGGCCTTTACTTGTTAATATGTCTCTATATGTATTATTAAATTCAAATCTATGTCTGTGTCTTTCATGGATAAGATTATTTTTATATATTTTTCTAAGCAAAGTATTATTAATTATTTTGCATGGATAAGCGCCCAGACGCATTGTACCGCCTAAATTTTTTATATTCCGCTGACTTAGAAGAAAATCTATCACAGGATGTTTTGTTTTTTGATTAATTTCATAAGAATGGGCATCTTTAAATCCGCATACATTACGGGCAAATTCTATAACAGCACACTGCATTCCAAGACAGATGCCAAAATAGGGAATTTTATTTTCTCTGACATATTTAATAGTACTTATTTTTCCTTCAACACCTCGCTCTCCAAATCCGCCTGGAATAAGAATTCCGCTTAAATCGCGCAAATGGCGTTCTGGCCCGTCTTTTTCAATCATTTCTGCGTCTATCCAATGTACTTTTACCCTACAATCATTACCCAAGCCGCCATGATTAAGAGCTTCATTAATACTTTTATATGCATCCTGAAGTTCAATATACTTGCCAACAACACCTATATTAATAATATATTTTGGATTTTTTTCTTTATAAACAGTTTTTTTCCATTTGTCCAGATTCTCTCCTCGTGATTTAATATTCAACAAACGCAGAATATTTCTATCAAGACCATCTTTATGAAAAATAAGCGGTATTTCATATACAGTTTCAACATCAATAGCTTGAATTACACATTCTTTGTCAACATTGCAAAAAAGCGCTATTTTTTTTCTTAACTCAGGAGAGAGAGTTTTTTCTGTTCTGCAGAGTAAGATATCTGGCTGAATCCCTATTTCTTGAAGATTTTTTACACTGTGCTGAGTTGGTTTTGTTTTAATCTCTCCTGCTGCTTTGATATATGGAACCAAAGTAAGGTGCAGGTAAATAACATTTTCCTTGCCAACATCATACTTAAATTGTCTGATAGCTTCCATAAACGGCAAACTTTCAATATCGCCAACTGTTCCTCCTATTTCAACAATAATCACATCAGGTTTAGATTCTTTTGCTACCATTAAAATTCTGTTTTTAATTTCATCAGTTATATGAGGAACAACCTGTACTGTTCCGCCAAGATAATCTCCATGACGCTCCTTATTAATAACAGAAAAGTAAATTTGTCCTGTGGTAATGTTATTATTTCTTGTGAGGATAGCGTTTGTATAACGTTCGTAATGTCCAAGGTCAAGGTCTGTTTCTGCTCCATCATCAGTGACAAAAACTTCTCCATGCTGAAATGGACTCATTGTCCCGGGATCAACATTTATATAAGGATCAAATTTCATTAAAGATACTAAAAGTCCGTGACTTTCCAGTAAACAGCCTATAGATGCAGCAGCGATACCTTTCCCTAATGAAGAAACAACTCCTCCTGTAACAAAAATGTATTTTATATTTTTCTTACTTTTATTAGTGGACACTGATGCACCTTTTAAGTAATATATTATAATATTTTAATCTTTTGCTTAGTAATTTTCAAGCCTTTATTTTTTTCATAATATTTCTAACTTTGTTTAGCTCGAATTGTGTATCAACTCCTAATGTATCATAAGTTGTTTCCACTGCTTTTATTTTATAACCATTCTCAAGTACACGGAGTTGCTCCAGCTTTTCTATTTTTTCATAATTTGACATAGGAAGATTAACAATCTTTAATAAAAATTTTTTTGTATAAACATACAAACCTATATGTTTGTAAAATACGAACTTTTTTAACATCCCTGATTTTTTAAAATTTGTAATATTAAATTTTTCAATATCTCTTACAAATGGAATAGGAGACCGCGAAAAATAAATAGCATTATTATCTTTATCTAAAATTACTTTTGCAGTATTCGGATTAAACAGTTCTTCTGTTCTGGTAATTTTTTTAACCAGAGTACTCATATTTATTTCATTATCTTCTAAAAAAGGTTTTACAGCCTGATCAATCATCTCAGGCATTATAAGAGGTTCATCCCCCTGAATATTTACTATAATATCTGCTTTAATTTTTTCTGCAGCTTCTGCCACTCTGTCTGTTCCTGACTGGTGACTTTTTGATGTTAAAATAACCTTCCCACCGAATCTTAGAGCACATTTAAATATTCGCACGTCATCTGTTGCAATATATACATCTTTAATAAGAGAACTTTTTTTAACGCGTTCAAATACATGCTGAATCATAGGTTTCCCATTAATATCTGCCATTGGTTTGCCTGGAAGTCTGGAAGAATTGTATCGAGCTGGAATTACACCAATAATTTTTATCATTGAACAAGCTCCAAAAATATTATAATTTCAGCAAAATTATCATACTATTAAAATTAAGTCAAGAAAGTTGAATTGAAAAAAACTGAATTCTGTAATATACTGAAGCGAAGTCATAAATTAGCATTTTTTCGGTGAGGATTGAGCATCGAGAGCA
>JACRDZ010000174.1 GCA_016212735.1 Candidatus Firestoneibacteriota bacterium
GCAACGAAATAACTGTTACAAGTAGGCGCTCAGATTCAGGTCAAATTTTGTCACTCCGATTGAGCAAAACCGCAGGCGTAGCTCAGCTACGTTGAGGATTTTGCGATTGAGGTGTGGCAAAATCTGACCTGAAGATGAGATCATAATGTAACAGTTATTTCGTCGCAAGCCCTAAAAGAAAGAGTTAAAAAGTATCTTCCAAAAGGGGCAGGTGCAATATTGGGTTTTGGCATTAAAGGGGGGCTTGAAGACGGAAAGAAATTTATTGATTCTCTGCAGCTTGTTTCACATCTTGCTAATGTTGGTGATGCTAAAAGCCTGGCTATTCATCCAGCGACAACCACTCATCAGCTTGCTACAGCTATAAAGCATTCTCCCCAGCAAATAGCTTTCAATGAAGTGGGAAGGCAGGCTATTATGGCTGATTCTCATTGGAAATCAGGAGATTATTATGAAGGTTTATTACCTGATAAAGGTCTCTCAGTTGCCAGAATGATTGGACATATTACATATATGAGCGATATATCCATGACCGAAAAGTTTGGAAGGCAAAAGACAAATGATGTGCAGCATTTTAAATTCACTTCTGATATGTAATACTAAATCAAAGCATGCAGCAGATAAAGCACATAAAGCCGGTCATTGATGATGCACTCAGGGTAGGTGAAAAAAGTTATTATAGGTTTTCCTAATTTTGCATACTATAGAGCAAGACTGCAAATATTTTTTAGAGGGAAAACGCCTGTAACAGGCGCCATGCCTTATGAGTGGTATGAAACGCCCAATCTTCATTTTTTAAGTGTTTTTGATTTTTTGAACTATTGTCATGAGCAAAATATTAATATTGAGCGCAGCGAATATATCGGGAAAAAAAAGCATGTTTATCTTTTGCCAAATATATTTGCACAGGTTGGAATATTTTTAATTTCAAAATAAGGTACTGTCAAAAGTAACATGAAAAAATGAATTTGAAAAACAGATTCTTCAGTCGTTTCACTCCTTCAGAATGACATCCATCGTTAGTTGTCATTCTGAACGAAGTGAAGAATCTGCTTTTCAAGACTATTAAAAAAAGGAGAAAAAATGAGTAAAATTTATTCTGATATTACAAAAATTATAGGCAATACACCTCTGGTTAAATTGAATAGAATTACAAGCGGTATTAACGCAACGATACTGGTAAAGCTGAAATCTTTTAATCCTCACTTGTTTTAACAGAAGGCTCTAAAGGAATGCGAGGGGCAGTAGAAAAGGCTGAAGAGCTTGTTAAAATAACTCCAAATAGTTTTATGCCGCAGCCCTAACCAAATTATATTTTTAGCTGTAGTACAAGGTATAATTAATGCTATTGATATGCCCACCCGCCAATCATTTACATTAGAAATGATTGAAAAGAAAGAAGATATGGCAAATGCCATTGCTTTAAATAGCAAATACTTATCTATCGTTTTCACGAGCAACTAAATTCCTGTCATCCTGAGCGACAGCGAAGGCTCTGCTTTCCATACGGAACGGTTTAAAACCGTTCCCTACAAACAGATTCTTCGTTTCACTCAGAATGACATTTAAAGTTAAGCTGTTGGCCCTTCCGGTTGCGGAAAAACAACGCTTTTAAAATCGTTTAATCGTTTGATCGATCTTCAGGATGGCATAAAAGTAGAGGGACAGGTTCTTGTTGACGGAGAAGATATATATGATCCGAAAGTAGAAGTAACGCATTTGAGAAAGAAAATGGGTTTGCTTTCGCAGCGGCCACAGGTTTTACCGATGTCAATTTGAATATAAATATTTTCTTTTAATGATAATTAACAGAAGGAAAAAAAACTTCAATATCCGCTTCAATTACATATTGAGCGCCATTTCTTATTTCATTTTGAATTATTTCTACAGCTTTATTTATTGAATATCCTTTGTGAATTGTGAAGATTTTTTTATCTCAAAATTATGATGTTTATCTTTTAAATGAAAAAATATTTTTGTTTTTTTTGGTTGGATGTTTTGGAAGTAACAGCTTTAATTATTGCCTCAATAATAGAAAAAGCATGAGATTTTACCGAATCAGATACTCTTACATTAATAAGCTCAATTTCCAGTTTATACCAGATTAAATCTTGAAAAGGACTTAGAGTACTGTTGTCCATATCTCTCCATATTTAAAATCCGGATATATAAATTATTTAACTTTTCACCTCTGTTAGTTTCCCATTAACAAATTTATGAATTATGCTGGAAACATATGTCTGATATGGGAATCCTTCACTTACTGCTTTCCTTTGCAATTCATTTAAATCTCTTTCGGAAATTCTTATATTTAATCTTTTATCTTTTTTTAAAGTATTTCTTGCGTACGTCATAAGCTCTTCTTTCCTTTTTGAAAAGTTTTTTACCGGAATCCATTCACCTTTTTCAAAACTTTCTAATATTTTTTGCTCTTCTTTATTTAATTTAGCTTTCACTTTCTTTCTCCTAAATAAATTTCCGTTGCTTTTCTGCTGGGAATAATGGTTTTCAAAAATATCTCATTTTCATTTTCAACATAGGGGACGAGATATGCATAATTATTAATTCCAATTACCATTACCCGTTGCCCTGAATATCTTTTCTGATTTGGATGTAAATAGTCATCTAATAGGATACCTTTTTCAATATAAAATACTACATCCTCAAAACAAATACCCCTTAATTCTTTAAGTTTTTTGCTTTTTTCTGTATTCCAATTTATATGTTTCATCATCAATAATATAAC
>JACRDZ010000181.1 GCA_016212735.1 Candidatus Firestoneibacteriota bacterium
AATTTTGTATTTTGTTTCTGTATTATAGGAAGAGTTCTCTTGAATTGAAAGAAATTGTTAGTAAGATTTTATTGCTTCGGAATATTTTTTTGAAGAATAAAGTTTTTCACCTATCAGATACCATGACGGAGAAATATATTTACTATCTTTAAATTCTGAAATAACTTTATGAGCAATTTTAACAGATGAATCGAATAAACCTAATTTGTAGTAAGAAAAAGCCATTCCATAATAAAAATTATCTTTATTTTTAACATCGTTATTCTGCGATAAAATTTCTTTATAGCGCTTAACAGCATCTTCATATTTATTATTTTCTTCATAAACCTGAGCTATTTTTTGTGTAGCATATGGCGCCCATTCACTTGCAGGATAATCCTTTAAAAAATTCTGAAATTCAACGATTGTAAAATCAAAATTCTTTTCATAAAAGTAGGTCAACCCTATATTATATGCCGAATCATCTGCCCATTGGCTCTCAGGGAATCTGTTTTTAACTGAGTAATATCCTTCTCTTGCTTTATTGTAATCTTTAATCCTCATATAAGATTCACTTCTATAATAATAAGCGCTATCAATATATTTACCGGCAATATAAGTTATAATATATTGATCAAATTCAATAATCGCCTGATTATTATCTCCGATTCTAAGGTATGATTCTGCAAGATAATACTCCGAAGATTCAATAAATGGCAATTCAGGATATTGTTTAATTACCAATTGAAACATTTTTATCGCATTTTCAAATTTATTATCGAGAAAATAACACCACCCGATTGAATAATACGCATAAGGTAATTTTTTATTCTTATTGTAATTAGTAATAATATTTTGATAATAAAGTATCGCTCTATTATAATTTTTAAGATTAAAATAAGCCTCTCCAATCCAATATTGCGCATCTCCGGCATATTTGCTGTTTGGATTATAATTTAGTAATTTTGCATATTGCGTAATTACATTTTCATATTGTTTTGCTTGAAAATATATTTCCCCAATTCTGTTTAATGCATCTTCTATAAGATCGCTTTGAGGATATTTTGAAATCAATTTTTCAAAATTTGTAACTGCTTCATCATACTTACCAAGTTTAAAATTTGCTTCACCGATTATATATTGAGCTTTATCAATTTTTTTACTTGCAGGAAAATTTTTTACAAATTTTTCAAATTGACTTAATGCAAGATCATACAATTGATCATTGAAAGCATTTAGAGCAATATGATACTCTTCATTTTCATCAAGATCCCTGGCTTGAATATGCAGCGAAACAAATAAAACAAAAAATGCAATACTTAATATTTTAAAATAAACACTCTTTTTTGTCATAAATTAGATCCTTTTGTTAATGACGTTATTGTTTACCAATTTTCAGAGCGCAATAAGGAGGTATCAAAAAGCTTTTTTGTATTCAATATAGCTTTTTTTAATATCTTATCTTCAGGAGAAGTTTCTTCATCTATTTTTTTCAGCACAGGGATAATTGATTTGCTTCTATTAACACCCATTGCCCAAATAGCGTATATTTTAACCTTACGATCAGGGTCATGTGCTAATTTATCCAGCTCAGGAATAATCTCAAGCCCCATGTTGCCCAATGACCAGGCTGCAGCAAATCTTATATCTTCTATTTCTTCTTTATTGCGGACAACGTTAACAAGTCCGCTTACAGCACGCGGTTCTTTTATCTTACCTAATGCCACCACTGAATCTTTTCTTTTTACAGGATCCGATTTTAAATCAAGCTGCGATATCCAAAATTGTATTTTTTTTTCACGGACTTCATCAATATCTTTTGTTTGCCTGGCAACAATATAGGTTTCATCCATCATTGAATAATCAATTTCCTGGGTTAACACTTTGGCAGTATCATGTTTTTCTTCTGCGAAATCTTCATCGGAAAAAACAGATATATTTTCCATACCAAGAGGCTCTTCTTCTGCTGCTGATATTTTTGAAAATTCAAATGCTCCGGCAATGAAAATTAAAAAAATAATAATTGTTTTTATGTTCATAATATATTCACCATTTGCTCAGAATGACAAACCGTATTTGCAACTGAGCGAGTACTATGCAATATTAATATTCTCTTGAACTATCGTCAAGAAAAATATATTATATTATAGAATATAACAAATTCATATCAATATTTTGTCTTAATAAATCAGCCAGTTTATCAAATTCTCTGTCACGATTTAGAATTGTTGATTGAGAAACACCTGACAAGCCTTTACTTATTCTCAATTTATTTAAAAAATTTCTTCTAAAATTATTCTCATCAAAAATGCCATGAAGATATGTACCCCATATTTTTCCATTATCAATGATTGTTCCGTCAAAATCACTATTTTTTTTACCCTGACGTTCTATTATTTTTAATAATGGAGCGCATTTTTTAATATGTTCTGTTCTGCCATGATGAATTTCATAACCTGTGACCATATGATTTGAAGATATTTCCTTTGCTTTTACCTGACATAAAGTTTTCTCTATTTCAAAATTAGTAATCATTGGTAAAAATCCCAACCCTTCTATTTCTTTACATTTTGATTCAACATTATGAGAATCGCATATTTTCATTCCCAGCATTTGATATCCGCCGCAAATACCAATTAAAACAGATAAATGATTCAAACGCAAAATCAATCGAATCTTATCAGCTATTTTTGAATTCTTTAGCCACTGCAAATCTTTTATTGTATTTTTTGTCCCGGGGATAATTATTACATCAGGATTAGCCAGATCATCTTTAGTATTCACGTAATACAAATTAACATCAGGTTCATTTTCAAGCGCATCAAAATCAGTAAAATTAGATATACGCGGTAAATTTATTACAGCGATATTAATTACTTTCATTTTATTTTTTTTTCGTATATTTTTTTTATTTTCCAGGATTACGGAATCTTCTTCCGGAATTTTTATGTCTTTAAAGTACGGAACAACACCTAACACTTTTATTCCGGTTTTTTTTTCCAAAAAATCAATTCCAGGCTTTAAAAGAGATTTATCCCCGCGAAACTTATTTATTATAAAACCTTTAATTCTTTTCCGTTCGTTTTTATTTAAAAGTTCTAATGTTCCTACAAGCCAGGCAAATACTCCGCCTTTATCTATATCCCCGACTAAAATCACCGGCGCATTCGCAGCTTCAGCCATTTTCATATTAACAATATCATGTGCTTTTAAATTTATTTCCGCAGGACTTCCGGCACCCTCGATAACAATAATATCAAACTTTTTTTTGAGTCTGTTAAATGAACTCATGACCTTTTTTTTTGCTTTTATCTTATAATTATGATATTCACGTGCAGTCATATTGCCAATAGGCTTGCCATATACAATAATCTGCGCACCTGTGTTTGAAGTTGGTTTAATAAGTATAGGATTCATATCAACGCAAGGTTCAAGAAGAGAAGCTTGTGCTTGCACAGCTTGCGCTCTCCCGATTTCTCCGCCTTCATACGTTACGAATGAATTTAATGCCATGTTTTGCGCTTTAAAAGGGCAAACTTTATATCCATCCTGTAAAATAATTCGGCATAATCCGGCAACAATTATGCTTTTACCAACACCTGATCCTGTACCGCAAATTTGTATTGATTTATGATTTTTTTTCATAGAGATAATATTGTGACATATGTATGCATTAAAAATCAATTAAATAAATTCTATAACATTAATATTGACTATCCTTTTACATTATAATATAATTTTCATTTTAATTTGAAATTC
>JACRDZ010000016.1 GCA_016212735.1 Candidatus Firestoneibacteriota bacterium
CAAGGTCTTCCTCAAGCATTTCTTTAACAAGATCATGAAAAGAAATAGTCGGCTGCCATCCTAACTTTTCTTTTGCTTTCTTAGCATCACCTAGAAGAACATTAACTTCGCTTGGACGGAATAATTTAGTGTCAATTTCAAGATATTTATTATAGTCTATTCCTGCTATTTCAGAAGCAACTTCCAAAAAATCTTTAACTGAATAACTTTTCCCTGTAGCTATAACATAATCATCTGGTTTGTTCTGCTGAAGCATTAACCACATGGCTTTCACATAATCCTTAGCATGTCCCCAGTCTCTTTTAGCATCCAGATTACCAAGTTTTATTTTATCTCCTATTCCAAGTTTAATTCTGGCTATTTGTGATGTTATTTTTCTGGTGACAAATTCATATCCCCTTCGAGGGGATTCATGATTAAAAAGTATTCCAGATACACAAAACATATTATAAGCTTCTCTATAGTTTCGAGTAAGATCAAAACCTGCAACTTTGGAAATCCCATAAGGAGAGCGAGGATGAAATGGAGTATCTTCATTCTGAGGTGTTTCTCTAACTTTCCCGAACATTTCACTTGAACCTGCAAAATAAAATCTGCAATCCGGTGTTTTATGTTTTAAGGCAGAAAGAACATAATGTGTTCCACTGATGTTTGTTGCTAATGTGGAAAATTCATCTTCGAATGAGTATGAAACATAACTTTGTGCAGCAAGATGATAACATTCATCAGGTCTAATAATTTCAATAGTATTAAATATGCTTGGATAGCTTTCCAATGAAGCACTATGAAGTACGATTTTATCTAAAATATGCCTTATCCGCCACATTCTATGGGCAGGATCTTCTAATGCAACACGCCTAACAATACCGTGGACTTCATAACCTTTCTCTATTAACAATTCTGCAAGATAACTGCCGTCCTGCCCTGTAATTCCGGTAATTAGAGCTTTTTTCTTATTTGACATAATATGTCTCCTTTTTCCCTTTTACTGACTGATTAAAAACATCCAGTGTTTTACTGCAGAAATTATCCCAGCTTAAATTATTTTTAACCCATTCTTTACCGTATTTTGCCATTTTATTATATTCATCCGGTTTTTTGTAAATCTCAATAATTGCATCGTTAAAATTATCAGTTACAATACCGAATTTATTTTTTTCTATAATATTTGCTATAGTTAATTCATGTGAAACTATTATTGGTCTTTCTGCACATAATGCTTCGAATGGTGATAACCATCCGCCTTGAGATTTAATCGGATGAAGCAAGACATTGCAAGCCCAGTAATAATCTCTTAATTTTTCTTTATCTATATGCCCTGTAAATATTACAAAAGCTTCAAGATGGTTTTTATTAATATAATTTTCTAATTCTTTTTTATATTCATTTTCCCAATGCCCGGCTAATATTAACATAATATTTGGGATTATGTTTTTTAATTCATTTATTGTATTTAAGCTGGCAATCTGGTTTTTAAAGGGTGTCAGCATCCCAACATGAAGAATTATAAACTTATTATCTAATCCAATTTTCCCCCTTGATTCTGTTGTGCTGCCTCTGGAAAAATAATCATAATCTATACCATAATTAACAATATGCGGTATTTTATTATATATTTTTTTAAATCTAGCATAATTAAAATCATCACTGACTATAACATCATCAATATAATTTTTAACAACTATTTTTTCTGAAATTATAAGCATAAGCCATAAAAGTCTTTTTTTAAATGATGTCATCCGCATTTTTGCGAGATAAAGCTCAGGTTCATTACACATCCATACTACAGGTTTAGTGCTTGCGTATGATGAAAATTCAGATGGATAATTATGTACATTAACTACATCAAATCTGTTTATATGTTTATTAATACTTTTATATAAAAACATCGGGAATTTTATTGTTTCTAAAAGACCTTTCGATTGCTCTCTTTTTTCAATTATTATTTCTGTTCCTTTTAGTTTTTCGTTAACTTCAGGAATTATTGATGTTGTTAAAAGAGCATTATAAACGCCTTTCATAGAAAGATAATTGCAAAGTTTAACCAGTAATAATTCAGCTCCGCCATAAATATATATTCCTGGATAAACTATCAACACTCTCATTATTATTTCCTTTTATTTTGCTCATTATGGACATCCCATATTCCATATTTTGAAACTCTATGCTGGGTTCTGAATCCACGGCATCCAACACAGAGTTTAGGTACAGGAGCACATGGGTCAACAACCATTTTTCTGAATTTTGTATAATAATCACTTCTCCAGATTTCTTTAAAATCCTTTTCAAAAACATTTCCAAATGAATACTCACGAAGAAATGGCCGTCTATTTGACATAAGTACTGAACAACATGGGACAACATATCCTGGCATCATAATATAAGGTTCCATCCATGCATAACAGCGTTCAATAGGAGGATTTCTTTTTTCTTCAGCATGCACAAATTGAAATTCAATTCCATCTTTTCTTTTTAAAAGTTCATTTATAATATTTCTGGGAATTTCATCTACATAATGTGAATGTATTTCTGGAAAATACAATAGACCTGTAAATTCAACATAAGATGATGAGCCTCCCCATTCATGAGGTTTTGCAATAGAATTAAGCAGATCTAAAAATAATGGCATTTCATGTTTGTTTTCTTTTAAAATAACATATCTGAATGATAAATGGGGGAATGGAGTTTTATTCTTTCGCTTATATTCAATAATTGATTTTAAATTGTTTATAACATTATCAAAATTACACCCAATTTTAATAGATTCATAAGTTTCTTTTGTTGCAGCATCACAGGAAACATAAATTCCATGTATATAAGGGAATAGTTCTTTCTCCAGAGTATTAAAAGGAATGTCACTTAAATGGTCAACAAGCCAAATAGAAGTTTTATGTTTATCCCATATATATTTAAGCATTGAAGTATAATCTTTATTTAAAAAAGACGATCCTTCTCCAGTAACATTTATCCACTTAATAGACGGAAATTGATCCGCTATGTATTTAAACTCATCTAATGTCATATGTCTTTTAACCTGCTCATCTTTAGGCCAATAAACATACTCGCAAATAAAACATCTTTTATTACAGATTGTTGTAGTTTCGATTTCAAAAAAACGCGGTAATGGTACTTTTAGAGGATATTCTTTAACTAATTTTGATAATGTTATAAACAATTTAA
>JACRDZ010000173.1 GCA_016212735.1 Candidatus Firestoneibacteriota bacterium
AACTGCTATTTCTGAATCTGGTGCTTTTGTCATGGAAATTGAGACTCCCGTCAATAAGCGTGATTTGGTGAGACTCAAAGATAAATATGGACGTGAAGGGAAGGGTTATGAGACAGAAGAGCAGCACTACTTGAACACTCAAAATTATAATTATCTTTCTGAATATAATTTAAAAAAACGCTTTGGGAGTTGCTCAGTAGCATTGCAAACAAAATTGGGTGAAATAAATAAATTAAATGACGATCTGGAGTTCATACTTAAAACAAATATCGGGGGAGAATTTTTAAGCGCAGAAAAAGAAGAAAGATTAAAAAATATTGCAAAAAGAAAATGGGTATTTAAAAGTGAAGAAAAACCTATTATTTCAGATGAAGAATTATATAATTTATCCATACCTCGCGGCACATTAACAAAAGAAGAAAAAGATAAAATGCAGGATCATGTTCGTGTAACTGAAGTAATGTTAAATGAACTCCCTTTCCCTGTTAAACTTAAAAATGTACCTAAAATTGCGAGTTCTCATCATGAAACACTAACTGGAACAGGTTATCACAAACATTTAAAAGGGGATGAAATATCATTACAGGCACGGATATTGGCTCTTGCTGATATTTTTGAAGCTTTATCTGCACGTGACAGACCATATAAAAAAGGGAAGAACGCCAGTGAAGTTAAAAAAATATTAGAATTTATGGTAAAAGATAAACATATAGATAAAGACCTGTATGATCTTTTTATTAATGATGATATTTTCAAAGAATATGTAAAAACTGAATTTTTACCTGAACAAATTGATATCCCAATATAATAATAGAGAATGAGTAATGGAAATAAAAATTCATTATGAAGATAATCATATACTGGTTGTTGATAAACCGGTTAATATTCCTGTACAGGAGGATAAAAGTAAAGACAAAGATTTATTAAATATTCTAAAAGAATATATTAAACAAAAATATAATAAACCTGGCAATGTATTTCTTACGCTAGTCCATCGTCTTGATCGACCAGTCGGGGGTTTAATGGTTTTTGCAAAGACATCAAAAGCAACTTCACGTCTTTTTGAACAATTCCGTTTAAAATCAGTTAATAAAACTTATCTAGCAGTTGTCAGAGGTGTTTTGCCTAAATCGAAAGATAATTTAAAACATTATATTTTAAAGGATAAAGATAAAAATATTGTAAAAATTGTCTCTCCATATCATTCTCAAGGGAAGGAAGCTCTTTTATATTATGAATCAATACAAACAGTTAATAATCTATCACTTATTAAAATTGACCTTAAAACAGGTAAACCGCACCAGATCAGAGTTCAGATAGCATCTTTAGGGACACCGATTTTTGGTGATCAGAAGTATGGAATAAATATAAATAAACAGGGAGAACAGCTTGCTTTATGGTCATATAAACTGAGTTTTGTTCATCCTATAAATAAAGAGACGCTGACCTTTATTTCGATACCAAAAAAGCAATATCCCTGGGATCTTTTTAATCTAATCATGCCAAATCTTATCTAATTCTTTTGTGATTTTTATAGCATCACTGGTATCTATATTTTTTTCCGTATCTAAGCTATTTATTGAAGATTGCTGACGAGGAAAAACTGATTCTGCAAATTCTTTAATTGATATATGTTTTGCACCCATAATGCGTATAAAGCCTTTTATTTCACGATCGTCAGTAACAACGTAAATATCTTGAGGTTTTTTTGAATTTTCTACAATTTGTTTTATTATTTCATCAGCAGTTTCACTTTCACTAAAAATTATTTTAATATCATAAGATATAACAGGATTTTTAAAATCATTATAACCATCAAAAACAACTGTAGTTTCGTTTTTATGGTTTTTTATCAAAGGATGCAGTTTTAATAATTCAAGGATAGCCTTTTTTTCATCAGTAAATTTCTGGTACCTATAGCGAGGGAATGTCCTTATTACATTATAACCATCTATTAAAAATTTCATAAAAATATCTCCTGTGTTATAATAGCTTTAAGATTTAATTTAATCAAGTGAAAATTGGATATTATATATTTGATTATTTAAATACTGAAGTGTTAATACTTTAAATAATTACTAAAGAAAATCAATAAAAACGTCGATTAATTTATTATAATAGAAATATAAAATTAAAAAGGAATAAAATGGAATATAGAAAGGATATGCACATGTTTAAAAACTTAGAGAATAAATTATCTTTAGTTATCTTAATAATTATATTATTCTCTTTATTATCATTAGGGTTTGTTGAATATACAAAAACTATTGAGGATAATCTTTTTTCAAAAGCAAGAATATTTATTATGAAAGAAGAATATAATACAGCAGTTGATCTGCTCACCAAAATATTGGAACAGGATCCGGATAATTTTGAGGTAAAATATTTAATTGGAGATATTAAGCTTAACGAGAGAAATTTTAATGACGCATTTAAACAGGTTAAAGATATATTAATTAATGATCCTGAAAATAAAAAGGCAATAGATCTAGGAAATAGAATATTTTATGAAGCATTAATATTTCAGGATATTAATGAGTATAGAACTTTTCTTTTTAATTCATGCGATTATAGTTTTAATGTCCCGCATCCGGAAGTTGAAAGATTTATTGTTAATTTATTAAAAAATAAACAATACAGCATTTTAACAGAATTTAGCAGAATTGATCAAAAAGGCAGTTTAACCATTTATACATTAAGCAATATTTATAGTTCATTTTTAGATGTAATCCCAGTTTTAACAAAATATTATACTTATAAAAATATTGAGGGGATATATCCTGCAAGAATTGCAATAGAAAATATAAAAGAAGAAGAATTAATACGCAGAAGCAAAAGAACTTCTTGATAATAAAATATGAATTGGATTTTAGAATAAATTGTTCCTCAAAAATGCAAATAGAATAATCAAAGTCAGCAATAACCCAATAATAGTAATTGGTTTTAAGCATTTAACT
>JACRDZ010000178.1 GCA_016212735.1 Candidatus Firestoneibacteriota bacterium
GAAGATTATTTTAATTTTTTCGGGGGGAATCCAATATATATATTAAAAGATAAAATCGTAAAGATTAACTTGAGCATAAGTAAGAAAATTTCTGTTAAAGATAAGAAAATACCGGCAGAAAATAGTAATAAGAGCGGAATTAAAGGTAAAATAGTATTCAAAGATGAACCATTAAAAGATGCTTATGCTTTTGTTTACCAAAACGCTGATAGTAATCTTAAAGGTCCTGTTTTTTCATTAGCAGAACCAAGTGCTCTGGATGGGTCTTTTACAATTGAAATACCACCAGGTTCGTATTATCTGCTGGCAAAAAAGAAATTATTGAAAAGAGTTTCAAAAAGAAGGGTTCCACCTCCAGAAATTAATGGGGAAGAAGTATTAGTTCAATTTATGTATATTGAAGAATTTGCTGGTCCTCTGGAAAGCGGGGATTATTATTATTTCTACGATGAAAATCCTATAAAAGTAGAGAAAGGGTTTTATTCAAATGTTATTTTAAATTGTGTAAAAAAAATAGGTAACAGTGAAAATGGATTTAATAAATTATCAGATACACGTATTGAAGGAGTAATTCTGGATAAAAATGGCAACCCTGTTGAAGGTGTATATGCATTTGCTCATAAAGGTGTACAGATAAGTCTGGATCTGCCTAATCCAAAATATGTATCAAATAAAACAAAAGAAGATGGTAAATTCATTTTGAATCTTGATGGAAACGGATTGTATTATATTGGAGCTAAAAAAATATTGGGGAGGACTCCGCAGTTTGGTGATTTATATGGGTATTATGTCAGCAAAGATAAAGATAACGCAATAGCTATAAAAAATGGAGAAGTAATAAAAGATATGGTCATAACTGTTTCTCCTATTGAATGATTTATCTAAGTTTATGTGTAATACCAATACAAAAGCTCGAGGAAAGATAGATAATACTGTTTAATACAAGCATCATCCCATACCCGATATTTGGTGCTGCAAATAAAAATAAAAAACCACCCCAGACAAATCCAAATGCATTACTTGCCAGATATATTGGAATGACTGGATTCTCTGATTTCCCCATAAATTTAATACTTAAAGTAAATATTGATCCTGATAAAACAGAAATGCTGAGAATAAAAAGTATTGCAAATGAATAACGGATTAGAGGAGAAGTTCTATAAATATAAGATAATAAAGTTTGCATAGGCAGCCCATATATAAAGGTAATAATAGCAATAATAATAAGCTGTATAGAAATTGAAAATACAACATTTTGTATATGCAATTTTTTTGATAAAACAGCTCCAAGCCCGCATCCAAAAAAAATTGAAAAAAGAATGAATGGTGTTGTTGTAAGCGGATTCCCCAGTATTATACTTATTCTTTGAATTAAAAAAAGTTCATTTATTATAAATCCTGCACCTATTAAGAAAAAATAAATAAGAAGAGAAAATTCTCCACTTTTAGATTGTTTTTTTAAAAAAAGCTTGAAACCAGCAAAAACAAATAAAAAAATAACATACAGAGTTATATAAAAAAACAGATTTGGATATAACTTAAATCTGTTTATAATTGGATGTATATTAGATAATAGATATCTCATTTAATTTCCTTGTTTTTTTTAAAATAAAAGAAAAAAGGATTATCATCAGTCGAAGGTGTAATATCATACATATAAGACAAATTAAAATCTTTATATGAATCTGCTTTGATCAATAATTTTAGAGGGGGTAGAGAATTTTCCCCAGGATAAATTATATTTACATTAAAATCCTTTGCTTTTCCTGTAATAATTGCGTATTCCTTATCAGAAAAACCATTTTTCTTAAATAGAATTGTTTTTATTCTCTGTTGTGTTTCAAGAACCACAAAATGTGATTTTGTTTGATACTGTACTGAATTTTTACATGATGCAATTATTCTTAGAATCTCGTTTTTATAAAAATCACCGCATATTTGCAGAATCCCATTTGAAGATAATCTTGAAGAATAAATCATAAATGCTTCTTCTGTCAGGAGATGATTTTCTATATGTGAAAAACCGTTTATGGATGAGAAATCGTCAGGATGAACATATAACATTGAAATTAAATCAAAAATTTCATTATTTGACCGCAAATATGAGCGTGCATCTTCAATAACTGTTTTAACTCCTGGTAATGAATATACATGTCCGGTATAATCACCAAAAACATGGTTAATTGCATATACTATAAGGGGATTAACTTCAATAGCGGTTGGAGTATGCCCGAAAAGAACAGGAACTATTATATCAATTCCACCGCCAGGGCCAAGTATAGCTACTTTTGATTTTTGAGGAAGAATATAATAAGGGAAAGCTGTAATATCACTTTTTAGAAACTGTACTTTATTTAAATTTCCGTCAAATTTAAGTATCATTGACCCATTATCATTATTATTATAGAGTATGAGATCTGAATACTGTTTTCTCGACGGTTCCATAGACATTCTGGCAAATGGGATTCTTGTGTGAATTTCAGGTTCTTTTCTCACAACTATTACTCTGGAAATATGGTTCCATTCATCCCATAATGGAATTCCATAACTTTTCCCTTTGAAATGCAAGTAAATAGTTTTCTTATTATAAGAAAATAAAATGAGTCCTGTCAGAATAATGCAGTAAATTAAAGATACCCATATTTTCTTTTTATTGTCTCTTGAGTTTATTCTAAAACAATCATATATATAAAAAATTGCTATTAAAAAAGATGAGAAAAGAATAAGCATAAACGGATTTGCATAATGTAAAATAAAGTAGATAAAAAATGAGGCAATTCCTGCACCAAGAAGATTATAAATATAAATTTTCTCAAATATTTCATTATGTTCTGAAATAATCAAAGAATAAATTATACCATTGAAAACCAGAGGATTTGTGATTATTATAAAAACTATAAGAATAAAAATAAATTGTATAACAAATGAAATAATACTAAAATTATCCTGGTTTTGATATTTTTGGAAGTTTTTTATTATTGTTGATAGGAATTGAGGATAATAATTAACAGAATAAAATAGAAAATATACAAATAGAAAAGAGAATGCATAATATAATGTTAGATTAGAAAGTCTTGATTTTGTTGACTTTTTTTGTAAATATAAAGATAGGGCATTTCCAATACCAATACCGAATAAAGATAAGGATATAAAAATAGAAGCAAAGAAAGGTGAAATAAAAACAGAAAAAATTCTGATAAGCAATAATTCATATAATAATCCAGTAAAACCAATTAAAAACATTTCAATATGTAAATTCATTTATATTTCCTGTATGTTATTATCTAAATAATATTTATTGTTGTTAATGATATTATTATTTTATAGTTTTTACAACGTCTTTTATTCTTGTAAAATAAAAACTGGAAATTTTATTGACTTTTATAATATAATATAATATAATAATATTATTATTTCCAAATTACTATTTTAAATACTGTCATTGCAATCGTTGTGAGGCAATATCCTGATAGGGGATTGTTTTTAACTTCGTTTTTAGCAATGACTTTTGTATTTATATATATAGTTTAATGCTAGATTTTTTGATTTAGGATTTATAGGTAAAATATGGATTTAAATGGTATCAGAAGTATTAGCTGCAATTTCGGAGATTTAGATCAAGAAATCAGTAGTTTAAAAAAATCGAAATTTATGGTATTATCTATACCTTATGAACAAACAACTTCATACAAAGCAGGTACCAAAGAAGGGCCAAAAGCAATACTTGACGCATCACGTTATATTGAATTATATGATGAGGAGTTAGATAAATGCTCTTATGAAGCTGGGATATATACTATAGGTGAAATGCTTATTGACCATTCAGGCCCGGCTCAGATGATAAATAAGATATATAATAATGTAAAAAACTTTATTGATAGAGACAAAATTCTGATTTCTAT
Organism: Candidatus Firestoneibacteriota bacterium; assembly: GCA_016212735.1. The sequence continues at coordinate 3,903 of JACRDZ010000178.1, forward strand.
TGGGGGAGAACATTCCATAACACCCGGGCTTGTAAAAGCACATAAAGATATTTATCCTGATATCTCTGTTTTACAACTGGATGCTCATGCTGATTTACGCCAGGAATATGAAGGGACTGAATTCAGTCATGCATCAGCTATAAGAAGAGTTCTGGAATTCTGTCCTGCAGTACAGGCAGGAATTAGAAGTATAAGTTATGAAGAAGCTGAGTTTTATAAAACAACAGATAGAACCAGGATATTTTTTGCAAAAGATTTAAAAAAAGATTTAAAAGCATATTTAAATAAAATAGTGGATTTTTTAACAGATTCAGTATATATTACAATAGATTTGGATGTATTTGATCCGTCTATAATGCCAGCAGTTGGAACTCCTGAACCTGGCGGAATAGACTGGTATGAAATTTTAGATATACTAAAATTTGTAATTGACAGGAAAAAGATTATTGGAATAGATATGGTTGAGCTTTTGCCTCAAAAAGAAAATATCGCATCAGATTTTTTAGCTGCAAAGCTTATCTATAAGCTTATAGGTTATATAGATAAGAAATAAAAAAATATTATATAATGAAAGGAGGGGAGGGTTAGATGAAAAAAACAATAACTGGATTTTTAGCATGTGTAGCCGTTGTTATATTTTTAGGTCTTGCATTAACAGGCTGCGGAAAAAGTGAAGAAGGACATAAAGCTGAAGGAGAAGCTGCTACCCATGAAGTAGCAACAGAAAAACCTGCAGAAGAACATGCTGCTGCACCTGCGGCAGAAGAAGGAGCAGTACATACAGAAACTGAAGCTCCAGCTCAGGAAGCTCCTGCACATGAGTAGTTGACTATTTTATCATTGAATGATAAATAGTGAGGGAGATCATTAAAATATTAATATTAATTTTAATGATCTCTGTTTAATAAATAAAGGAGGACATAAATTGAAAAGGATTACAAAAATATTCATTGCTGGTTTATTTTTGTTGCTGATTACTTTATTCAGTGTAAATCTATTTGCAAATGAAGAAGCTGCATCTGAAGATATAGTAATCGAAGAACCAGCTCCTGCGCATGTAGAACCAGCTCCTGCAGTGCATGAAGAACCAGTTCCTGCACAAGTAGAATCAGCTCCTGCGGTGCATGAAGAACCAGCTCCTGCACAAGTAGAATCAGCTCCTGCGCAAGAAAAAATGGAAGAGCACACAGAGGAGATAGTTAATCCAGAAGAGCATAAAACTGCTCCATCTGAAGTTACTCCTCCTCCTCATTCAGAAGAATTACATGAAGAAGTACCACCTCAAGAAATTATTGAAGAAAAAAGCAATGAATAAATAACCAAAAGCAGGGGATTTTTTCCCCTGCTTTTCTATACAAGAAAAAACCATATAAATTCACAAAATGAATATGAATAAATGATAATAATTCAGCAGATAATTGATATAATAGAACAAAAAGCTCCTATATTTTTATCTTTACCAGAAGATAACAATGGTCTTCAAATAGGGTCTTTGCATACATATATTAAAAATATTTTAATTACTCTTGATATTACAGATGAAGTTATAAATGAAGCTATCAAAAAAAAATGTAATTTAATTATTTCCCATCATCCCTTTATTTTTACTCCAATTTTCGATTTAAACATTCTTAATTACAAAACAAATCAAATTTCTCAATTATTAAAACATAAAATATCAGTTTATGTTGCACATACAAATATGGATAGTAGTTCTTATGGGATTAATTATGTTTTAGCTCAAAAAATTGGGCTTAAAAATGTAAAACCAATTTCTCAAACTATACTTGATGAATTTAAAAAACTTGTAATTTTTATTCCGGTTGAATATAAAGAAAAAGTAAGAAATAAACTTTTATCTCTGGATTTATTTAAAACAGATAAATACAGTAAAATGAGTTTTATTAGTACAGGGGAAGGGACTTTTTTACCAGATATTAATGCAAAACCTTTTATTGGTACATCTGGTAAAATTGAAAAAACAGAAGAAACCAGACTGGAAGTTTTAGTCAATAAAAATAGTATAATAGATGTTTTAAATGAAATTCGTTCTGTTCATCCTTATGAAGAAATGGCTTATGATATATATCCTGTCGAAACTCACTATTTTAAATGCGGGATAGGAGCATATGGAGAAATAGAAAAAAAGATTAATTTACAACAATTATGTAATATTATTAAAGATAAATTTGATATATCTGTTTTACGTATTATAGGTGATCCATGTAAAAAAATTAAAAAAATAGGTATTATTAGCGGTAGCGGTGCAAGTTATCTTCAAACTGTGGAAAAATTGAATTTAGATGTTTTAATTACAGGTGATATTAAATATCATGATGCCCTTAAAGCAAATGATTTAAAAATTGCGATTATTGATGCAGGACATTATGGGACAGAAAAGATATTTAAAGATATTGTTTATGATATATTAGAAAAAGAGCAAATTTTAACTGGAAAAAATAAATTATATAAATCAACAATAAAAACAGATCCATTCAATATATTATAAATTAAAGGAGGAAAGATACTTGTGAACAGCAATATTATAAAGTCATTACTTGCTCTGCAGGATATTGACAAAAAAATTCTTAAATTAAAAGAAAGAATAGGAGCTATTCCTAAAGAAATTGAAGAAATTGAAAAAAAAATTCAAATGCATTATAACGATCTTTCTGAAAATAAAAAAGGCATGGATGTATTACTAAAAAAACGTAAAGATATTGAATTTGAATTAGCATCTAATAATACTAAACTTACAAAATTAAATGAACAATTATATTCTTTAAAAAGCAATAAAGAATACACTGCAATGTTGAAAGAAATTAATGATATTAAGAATGGCAATGAAAAGTTTGAAGAGAAAATAATTGAAATAATGCTTTCATGTGATAATGAAAAAGAAAAATATAAAAGTATTGAAAAATCTGTTTTAGAATTGGAGGCATTAAATCAAAAAGAGAAAGAAGAAAAGTTAAAAGAGAAAAGCAATCTTGAAAGCATTTTAGATGGAAAATTAAAAGATAGAAACGAACTGATAAATACATTGGATAATAAAAATGTTTCTATTTATGATAAGATATTTGAACATAAAGGTAGCCACGCAGTTGTTGAAATTAAAGGTGAAGTATGTCAGGGGTGTCATGTTGGAATACCACCTCAGATGATTAACATTTTAATTATCTCTGATGAATTGTGCCGCTGTCCAAATTGTGCAAGGATAATATATCTGGAAAGATTAATAAAATCTCAATAAGAAAGATGAGGATATAAGAGCAATATGAAATATCGTAGATATATCAAAATAATGCTCTTTTTTATTCTATACCTTTTTCTGCTAGAAGAATCTGTTTTCTCTCTTAACAGTATAGCTGTTTCCCCATTTAAAAATAATGAAGAAATATCAATAATTCTTACAAAAGAAATATCCCAGTTCAAAAATCTTGAAGTTGTTACTCAGGAAGAAGTACAGAATAAAATAAAAATAGTAAAAATCCAGAAAGATGATTTGATCGAACCATTAAGAATTTTGGATTTAGGCAGGATTTTAAATGTTAATATCATTGTTTTTGGAGCCTATAATGAAATTGGTGATAATATAAAAATTTCCACACAGGTTCTGGATGTATATTCAAAAGAAATTAAGCATATATATCAAATAACAGGTGCAAAAAGCGAAATAAAAAATATTATACATCGTATGGGATACCTTTTATTTAATCCAGAAAATTACAATCGTCCTGAAAAAGAATATATAAAATTAAAAAAAGAACAAAATATTGATAGCAAAATTATTGTTAAAAACGATAGTTTTGTCCCTGATTCAACCATTGAAACAGTTCCAGTAAATGAAATTACATTCAAAAACTTTATTACATTTAGAACAAACTTTGTCCCTTTCTTCTGGCTGGATAATAATTTTGAAGTAATTGGTACGCTACTTGAAAAAAATGGACAAAATATTGTTATATTCAATGCTAATATTGGAGAAGTAAATATAATTCAGGGGACGTTTTCTCCTTATTATATAAAAAGTATCAGTATGTCACCTGATAAGAAAAAAATTGCTTTTGAAAGTAATGGCGATATATATGTTCTGAATCTAGATGGATCAAATAGAAGAAAAGTAGATTTTGGATTTTATCCATCATGGTCACCTGATAGTAGAAAAATCGCTTATATTAAAGGTACACCAACAAGAGTTTACTATACAAGTGTTGAAGAAATAAGAGAACCTACTGAACTGGAAAAAGGCAGTACTACTGCCTGGTTCCCTGGTGGGAAAGAGATTGTTATTAATTATAATTTTAATGAGAATCCTCCATATCTTACACTTGTAATAATTGACAGTAAAGTTACACATGAATTGAAAGGGGAAGATGCTATGGATTATTATTTTCTTTTAGCATCTAATAATTTTAGCGGGCCGCATATCCCAATGTTTGTTAAAAGAAATTGGATAATAAGAAAAGCTTCTAATACACAGCTTGAAATATTTGATTTTAATAATAGAAATAAGGAAATTATTAAGTTTAAAGGTAAAATATTTGAAGTAAAAGCTCTTAATATTGCATGGTCAAAAGATGGGAAGAAAATTATTTATATGGATGATTCCCAAAAAAATATGGTTACTGTTGCTGAATTTGGATTTAAAGAAAAAGTATACTTAAAATTAAATGTTGGAGCAAGAGATGGTCTGGAAAGAGGTAATCAATTGGATGTTGTTAATATTGAAACAAGAGAATCCCCAAAAACCGGAGAAATATACAGATACGAGGAAAAAATTGTAGGGAATGTTTCCATAGGCAGAGTATATCCAAGAATTTCTATAGCATATATACCTGCAAATGAAATCGATTTGAATTCAAATACAGTTGTAAAGTATGTCCTTTCAAATGGAGCTGAAATTGAAGGAAGCATTTTATCATATGAAAATGATATTATTTCTTTTTTAAATGATTCAACAACCAAAGCTTCAGTTTTATTTGAATCAGCAAATAAACTATTTGATGCAGGAGAATTTAAAAAATGTAATGAATTACTGAAAAAAATAATTGATATTTATCCTGAAACTCAGTATTATAAAAATGCAAAAGATATGATGAAAATTTTACCGAATAAACGGATCGAAGACGAATAGTATAAAAAATAGGAGTTAAATAATGCAAGTAGATAAAATTGAAGAAGCTTTAGAAATAATTTGGAAACAGAAAGAACTGAATGACGACAGTATTCCTAAATTGCAGGAAGAATTAAAAAAGGAAATTAAAGAAAATATTCTGGATTATTTGATTCAGAATAATTATATTATTAAACAGGGAGATAAAGTTAAATTTACAGAACAGGGAGAAAAGATTGCTCTTAATATTACACGCAGGCATCGTCTGGCTGAACGTCTTTTGTTTGATGTTCTAGCAGTTGAAAAAAATGAAGTTGAGAGCAATGCATGTGTTTTTGAACATATTCTTTCTCCTGGTGTAGAAGAAAATATATGCGTTCTTCTTGGTCATCCAAGAGAATGTCCTCACGGTATGCTTATTCCTGAAGGAGAATGCTGTCGAAAGGCAAAAACAGTTATTGAAAGTATTGTTATTCCTTTATCTCAGTTAAAATCCGGAAGTAAAGGTAAAGTTGCTTATGTACTTACACATAATCATCCTCATCTGCATAAATTAATGTCAATGGGAATTGTACCTGGTACTGATATTTATTTACACCAAATTTTCCCATCTTTTATTATTATGATTGGAGAAACACAATTAGCATTAGAAAAAGAGATAGCAAAAGATATTTATGTAAGACGTGAATAAACTACTTAAGTTGTATTCTACAAATAGATTACTAAGCTATTAATGTAGTGTTCAAAATCCCAGAGATATATATCATATTTTTCAGGGTCAGTTTCTCCATGCAGATTGAAAGCCTGGTTATTTTTTACAACAAATAATTCAATAAAAGTTGCAGTTTTATCCGGATGAGAAATTTCAACTACATAAAATGCGGCTTTAAGTGAACCTCGATTGTGAGGTATAGGTGCTTGTATTACTTTTATATTTTCTTCACTGAATTTTTTAATTAAATTATTGAAACTTTCTTCAGCAAGACTATCAGAAGTGCGATGTTCATTAAGGATTACTGTGCTTAATGTAACAGTTGCTATTTCCTTATTACGGTTTTTAGTTACAAAACGTACAAGAGGTTTAATTCTTTCTTCCAGAGAGTCAACCAGAACTGATGACTCATATACATCTTTAACTTTATTTATATCCCAATCAGCAGAAACACGACTTAATCGTACACCATAATAATAGTTATTATATATACTGCCATTACCATAAATTTCAGCTTTTATTTTTCTTTGCCTAAATCTATCAATATCCTGTTTGGATTTACCGCCTTTTTTAATTTTTAAAATCATTACAAATATAACAATTAAACAGACAAGATATATAGCAATACGTATGTAAATCCATGTCCTATCTTTTTTTTTAGCTTCATTTTTTTTATAAAAACCAAATTTATTATTTTTTTCCATTTAATATATCTCTTGGTTAAGATGGTAGCGGTGCAGGGAATCGAACCCCGGACACTACGGGTATGAGCCGTATGCTCTAACCATCTGAGCTACACCGCCATATTATTTCATGATAATATATAAAAAATATCTTTTTGTCAATACCTGTAATTTCCATGTAATTTTTCGGTC
>JACRDZ010000017.1 GCA_016212735.1 Candidatus Firestoneibacteriota bacterium
GAGCTTGTACAACTTCAGTTCTAATGGCTGCTGTTTCTTCCAATTTCGCTTTTGCTGTTAAAAGAGAGAAAACAACTTCTTGAGCGCCCTTTTTGCGATCCAGAGATTCCATATTGGTTTTTTCCGATGCTAATGCAATGTATGATAAACAAGCAATTAAAATGTTGGTCAGAAATTTTTATGATAAGAGAGTAGGGTGCGTAACAGGTTTGATGAGATATGAAAATCCTGAAGTATCAAATTCAGGTAAGGGTGAAAATTCATATTGGAATTATGAAAATTTTTTGAGAAAATTTTCTTCCGGGATAATTACGGGTTCGATTTTCGCTTTAAGAAGAGAATCATATTTACCTTTTGATAAATTTCGAGGAGATGATTTTGAACTTTCAATGAGATGTGCAATAAATGGATATAAAGTTGTTTTTGAAGAAGAAGCCCATTCCTTTGAAGAAGTATATGGTACAGCAGTGCAGGAATTTAATAGAAAAGTCAGGGTCGTATCATGGAACTTTGAAAGTGCGCTTCTGCTTTTAAAAGAAGCATTTGGAAAAAGAAAATTTAATATTTTTTTTAAATTGATTTCACACAAATTATTAAGATGGCTTATATCATTTTTTCTTTTTTTTCTTTTTATAAGCAATCTATTTTGCGTATTTAATTATCCTCAATTCATGTTATTAAAATTGTTTTTTTGGGGACAAATATTTTTTTATTTTTTAGCATTAATAGGTTTTTTTGGGGACAAATTTTTGAGCCAAAAATTAACTCATATATTTTGGATCCCATATTATTTTTGTTTAATCAATTATGCTGCACTAGTGGGTATTGCAAAAGTTTTTTTAAAAAAGACAGAACCTCTTTGGGAAGTTAATAGATAAGGAATATTTTGTATGCAAGTAGTAATCTTAGCTGGTGGGATAGGAACACGTTTAAGACCACTTACATATAAAATTCCAAAGCCGATGGTCGTTATCAATAATAAGCCTTTTTTGGAATATCAACTAGCCTATATTAAATCATTTAATTTAAAAAAAATATTACTTCTTGTTAGTTATCTTGGTGATCAAATTGAAGCTTATTTTGGTAACGGTTCAAATTTTGGACTTAATATAAGTTATTCTTATGAAAAAACACCTCTAGGTACAGGAGGTGCTTTAAAGAATGCTGAAGATAAATTGGAAGATAATTTTTTTCTTTTAAATGGCGATACTTTTTTACCAATAAATTTAAATGAGGTAAAAGAAAATTTTTTAAAAAATAATAAGAGTGGAATTATAACTGTTTATGATAATTCAGAAAAAATTGTAAAAAATAATATTACTATAGATCACTTAAATTTTGTTATGGATTATAATAAAGAAATATCATCTGACAAAACACATGTTGATGCAGGAGTTCTAATATTAAAGAAAGAAGTTCTTGAATTAATTTCTGAGAATAAAGTGTGTTCTTTGGAAAAAGAAATATACAATAAGTTAATTGAAAAAAAAGAACTTGTTGGTTTTTGTACTACTCAAAGATTTCATGACATTGGAAGTTTTGAAGAACTTGAAATAGCCAGAAAGGTACTGAAATGATAATTACAAGAGCTCCTTTTAGAATAAGTTTTGCAGGCGGGGGTAGTGATTTAAAATCTTTTTATGAAAAAAATGGATATGGAGCTGTAATAAGTACAACAATAAATAAATATATGTATATTATGCTTCATCCTTATTTTCAAGATAAAATAAGAATAAAATATTCAAAGTTAGAAGATGTTGATAGTATTAATGAAATACAACATCCTATAGTAAGAGAATGCTTACGACTAGTTAAAATCGATAAAGGAATTGAAATAGCAAGTATCGCCGATGTTCCTGCCGGAACAGGGATAGGATCATCAAGTACATTTGCAGTATCGCTTCTTCATGCATTATATTCCTATAAAAAGATTTTTGTTACAAAAGAGAAGTTAGCAAAAGAATCTTGTGAAATAGAAATTGATGTAATGAAGGAACCAATTGGGAAGCAAGACCAATATGCAGCCAGCTATGGAGGCTTAAATTATATTAGGTTTAATTCTGATGGGAGTGTGTTTGTTGAGCCGTTGATACTCAAGAATGAAACCAGAAGTAATTTTAAAAAAAATTTGCTTATGTTTTATGTTGGTAATGAGAGAAAAGCAAGTAGTATTCTAAAAAAACAAAATACCAATATGAAAAATGAAGATAAATTTGAAATGGTAAAAAAAATGGTGAAATTAACTGATGAATTAAAAATTGCATTACTTAATGGAAAGATTAAAAGATTTGGAGAGGTTTTGCATGAAGGATGGCTATTAAAAAGAAATTTATCAGGGAATATTACAACCCCGATAATTGATGAGCATTATGAAAATGCATTGAAAGCTGGTGCTTTGGGTGGTAAAATATTAGGAGCAGGCGGTGGTGGATTTTTTTTATTCTATTGTGAACCTAAATATCAAAATAATTTAAAAAAAGCTCTTAAGTTAAGAGAGTTAAACTTTGAATTTGATTTTGAAGGTTCTAAAATTTTATATTTTAATTAAGAGGTTAATTTATGATAAAGGAATGGACTTTAAATTATATTTCTGATCTTACAAATGTTTTAGATAATTTTCCAATAGAAAAATTTGAGAAGATAACGAATATCCTTTTAAATGCATATAAAAGGGATAGCACGATTTTTACATTTGGAAATGGTGGAAGTGGATCTACTGCTTCACATTTTGCTTGTGATATTAACAAAGGAGTAAGTCTAAAATTAAATAAAAAATTTAGAGTTATATGCCTGAATGACAATATTCCTATTTTGCTTGCATATGCTAATGATCAGTCATATGAGGATGTATTTATTGAGCAATTAAAAAATTTTTTAAAACCAAATGATGTTATAATAGGAATTTCCGGAAGTGGAAATTCTAAAAATGTTTTAAAAGCAATTCAATATGGAAATGAAAATTCTGCCATAACAATTGGTTTTACAGGTTTTGAAGGAGGCAAACTTGTAAAAATAGCAAAAGAATCATTTGTCGCACCTGTAAATGATATGCAAAAAGTTGAAGATATTCATATAATAATTACACATATAATTATGCAGTTATTAGCAAATATTTTAAATAAGGAATAACTAATGTTATTGAAACGTCTATCAAAAAAAATAACTTTGCTATTTTTAGGTGATATTTTTTTAATGTTATTTGCTCAATATTTGAACGATTTATTGTTTTTAAAATTTACACCAAGACCAATCCCTGCAAGTTCTGATATGTTATTTATTACGGCAATTTTTTGTTCTATTTTTTATATTTTTGATTTACATGATCCAAATACAAATTATAAAACATTACGTTTTTTTACTAGATTTTTAATTACAATAATAATTAGTAGTGGCATTACTGCAATTGGTTTTTATTTGAAATTTTCACTGGAATATGGTCGTTTAATATTTTTTTCTAATGTAATTGCAATAGGATTTTTAACTTATTTATGGCGTTTATTTTTAAATAGATATTTTAGAAAATTAACTCCTGATAAAAAAATTATTAGTGTTGGTGCAGGACGTGCTGGGTTGACTATGTATCAAACATTAAAAGGGAGAAAATATTATAATGTAATCGGATTTCTTGATGATGATGAAAAAAAAATTGGTAAAGTTATGGGCTCCCCACAAGTTATTGGAAATACTAATTTAATGAATAATATAGTTAGAAATCGTGAAACCGATATTTTAATCCTCGCAATCACACATCAAAAAAAACCCGAAATTTTTAAAATTATGCTTGAAGCTAAAATGAAAGGTATTGATGTTTATGATATGCCTACATTTTTCGAGATTGTTAATGGTGAAGTTCCTGTTGAACATATTAAAGATTCATGGTTTGTTTATACTGAGATGTCAGGTGTGAAAATTGGTATCTATAATCGGCATTTTAAAAGAATTATAGATATTTTTCTATCATTTTCTATCATAATAATCAGTTTGCCTATTACATTTTTAACTGCGTTATTAATAGAATTGGATTCATCGGGTCCAATATTTTATTTTCAGGAAAGACTAGGATTAAATAATAGAATATTTAAAATAATAAAATTTCGCTCAATGGAAAAAAATGCGGAAACAAATGGGGCTGTTTGGGCACAAGAAAATGATTCCAGAGTAACAAGGGTTGGTAATATAATCAGGAAACTTCGTATTGATGAAATTCCACAATGCTGGAATGTTTTAAAAGGTGATATGAGTTTTATCGGACCAAGACCTGAAAGAGAAGAATTTATTGAAAAATTAAATAAAAAAATACCATATTATTCTCTAAGACATTATGTGCGCCCTGGAATAACCGGTTGGGCGCAGGTGAATTATCCTTATGGTGCATCAGAAGAAGATGCTTTAAGAAAATTACAATTTGATCTATACTATATTAAAAATTTATCACCATTATTAGATTTACATATTTTTCTTAAGACTATTAAAGTTGTTCTTATGAGTAAAGGATCACGTTAATAGACTGAATAATAAATATTTGATTTATAAAATTATCAGTGATAATATTATATATATTAAGTTTATAATATTTGATAAATATAAATATATATTATAGAGGTACGTTAAAATGTTTAATAAAGAAATAAATGTTAATCTAAATATAGAATTGCCAATACATCGATTTACAATTGATGAATATTATCATCTAGCAGAGGCAGGTATTTTACATGAAGATAGTCATGTTGAACTTATTGATGGGAGGATTGTTGATATGACGCCTATTGGAACTAAACATGCATCATGTGTAAAGCGTATTATCGAATTATTAAATGATAGATTACTAAAAAGAGTAACTATTGGGGTGCAAGATCCTATTGACTTAAATGAACAAACTGAGCCAGAACCGGACATAACTATTTTAAAAAAACGTGCAGATTTTTATGCAGAACATCATCCTTTTCCTGAAGATGTATTGTTAATTATTGAAGTGGCAGATAGTTCTATTGACTATGATCGTACAATTAAAATTCCACTTTATGCTAAAAGTGGAATTAAGGAAGTATGGTTAATAAATCTTATAGAAAATATTATTGAAGTATATCGAAATCCATCACAAGCAGGATATAAATTTTGTGAAAAAGTTTACAGAGAAGATGCAATTTCACCATTATGTTTTTCTGACATTAATATAAAAGCATCAGAAATTGTTGGATGAACTATAGGTGTGCATCCCATAACGCTATATAACTTCTAATAAGCGTTGAATTAGCGAAAAAGAAATTGCAATAATTGAGTAATAATACATCCTGTTTTGTGATTTTGTTTGTTGCTTATTGAAAAAATTAATTTTTTTTCTATTTTGCTATCATTTTGTTCAGATGTAATAAGGCAGATGTATTGACCATTATTTACATATGAATTAAATTCATCTTTGCCGTCCCACATAATTTGATTATTCCCTGAATTAAGAAATTTGCTATTAATTAAAGTTTTTTTCAATTTTCCTGATTGATCAAATATTTTTATTATTATAGGTGATGGACATGTTAGAAAAATATTGATTGCTATTTTTTCACCAATTATCGGGCTAAAGCTTCTGGTTTCACTTGAAGCATATATATCAAGTAGTGTAAATGCTTCTTCACTATTAATTGTTCCTTTAGTAGGATTATTAAAAATTACAAGTTTTAAACTTAATTTTGTTAGACCTATGGAGTTAGGAAAAGCAGCAGTTTCCACCATTCTATTTTTTCCATATTCCACATAATCTGCTATTTTATCATTATTGTCGATAATTATAATAATATCACCATCATTATTCAAAGATATTGGTGATGGTTCAAGTACGAGAAAATCATGAGGAAAAATTTCACCTTTTATCTCTTTTGGTTTTAATGTATTATCAGCAATTTTCCAACCTGTAAGATCTATTATTTCATCACTTTTATTGTATAATTCAATCCATTCATTTTTATTGCTATCCGGATATGGAACCCATTCATTAATTATAATTTTATTAGTCCAATATGAGTTTTTTTCAATTATATTTAAATCAATAGAAAATACTTGTTTGCAAGTTGTAAACATTGAAAATAGAAGCAAAAACACATGTAAAATAGCTGTTTTAGAGGTAAACCTATTCATAGACGTTTCTCTGCATGAAATAGTTTTAAAAAATCTTTATTTATCAATGACTTATATGTTGTGTTAGATTAAAATTATACTCACAGAAAAAAACATTGTAAAATAAGTAATACACTGACTTATCCACAGTATCCACAGGCAGATATTCACAAAATTTTGTATAAGTTTACAATGGGAAATCAACTCCGGCTTTATATGCTTCTTTCATTGCATTATTATGTGAAATAATATCTCCATTTTTATCAATATTATGATATGATAGATATCCTATGAATTGAAGTTCGAGCACATGAAATAATGATTTAATAGAGTTGATATTCCCCTGAAAATTTCTAATCCCTATTTTTTTAGGCAATGCACCAAGAGTAAGAAAAAACCCTTTTCTTTTATTATTATTTTTATTAACTGGTAGTTTAAAAATATATTTAATACACCATAATAATTGGCATCGATCTATCATTGCTTTAAGTTGTGCCGGTGGTCCCATAAAAAAAACCGGAGTTGATATTACTACGCCATCAGCTTCAGATAATAATGGATACAAAGATTGCATATCATCTTTAATTGTACATTCTGCGTGAGATACGCAATGAAGGCATTCTGTGCATGGTAATATTTTGTGTTCAGATATGATTATTTTTTCTGTATTTGCTCCAGAATATTCAGCTCCTTTAATGAATTCATCCAGAAGCAGTTCTGAATTACCATGGCGCCTGGGGCTACCTGATATTGCAAGGAGTTTAAACATTTGTTCTCCTGGTTATTTCTCCTATTCAACAGCAATTACTTCTTTAACATCAGGTACTTCCTTTTTTAAAAATTGTTCTATCCCCATTTTAAGTGTCATTTTAGACATTGGGCAATGTCCGCAAGCACCTGTTAATCTTACTTTTACTGTTCCATCAGCCATTACTTCAACCAATTCTACATCTCCTCCATCATGTTGTAACATTGGTTTTACTTTTTCTAAGGCTGCTTTAATTTCTTCTAACATTAATTTATCCTCCTAAAATATTAAATTTTTGCGTAGACCCTAAGTATAATAAAGTTGATTGCATATTATTGTCAAGAGAAATTAATATGAATTTGTTTCCGTGTTTCGTTACCTTGCACTTGCAGTATCAGGTATGCAAACGAATGATATTTCCCATCCATCGCCAGCACTCATTGATTTCGGTCCGAATGTTTTTAGATTCATTTTATTTGGATCTTTTGGATCAGCAAAAGTTACGACAAGTGATGCATTTATATATTTTTTTAAATTATAATCATGATTATTAATTTGTAAAACATATAAACCAGCAGTGGCTTGACGTAATGTTATAACTTCCTGTCCGACAGATCCTTTTCTGGAATATAATTGTAATTTAGCTCCCGGAATATCATATGATCGAGCTTTACGTGAAATCGATTTTCCTGATGGGCTTTTCAATACTAAATCAATATCAGTATCAGGAATATCCCAATTGAGAGTAATAATAGCATCATAATTTTTTAATCCGATTGTTTTTATTGTAATAGGTTCGCTTAAACCTATTTTCCCTTCGCTATTTGTAACTTGAACAACATAACTATTTGTTTCAGCCTGAAGCATTACTTCATGACTGAACTCGCCATTTTCAACAATAATGTCAGTTGCTATATTATTACTAATGAGTTTAGCTTTGGTAATAGTCGGATCAGTAACAGTTCCTCTAATTTTAATAATCGGATTTGTTATTAAATTAACTACTTCTCCGTCAGGAGGATAGATTATATTAACTTTTGGGACAGCTTCCTTAAAAGGATTATAATTCAATTCAACTCTATCTGTTCTCACTACTCCTTTGGAATCTTCGCATTTAACCATAATAACATTCTTACCTTCTTTTAAATCAAGGTCAACATTGAAATATCCGTTTTCAACTTCTACTATACGTGTTTTGCCATCAACGGATATAATTACATTTCTTACTTTAACATCATCAATAATTCCTGATATGCTTTGTTTTGGAGTACTTACAGTTGGACTGGCAGGAGACGCAATTGTTATTCCCGGATTAGTATCTATAGATACTACCTTGGAAGCCATCATAAAAGATTGATTAAAATCTTTATTTGTAAGATAACCTGCAACAGGTGCATTAGTTACATTATCACCTTCAATAACACGATAGCTGCCGCGATAAATTCCCGGAGAAACCTCATTTAGAGGTATTTTACTTCTAAATAAACCAATATCAAAAAATGCAATATTTCCGGGATCACCTTCAAGAACAACTTCCAGTTCATCCCCTTTACCTAATGTTCGGGTTGCATTGTGAGTTACAAGTAATATGTTAGGTGATTTAGCCTTACGTATTTCTGATTCAGTTGTTTTTGCCGCTTCCATGCCTTTATGGATTTTTAAACCTTCAGGTAATTTTTCAAAGGTATCTTTTTTTATAATTTCTTTATTTTTAATTTGTTCGGAAATATCTTTCTTTTCTATAGCTTTAGCTTCAATTGTTTTTGCTTCTGATATAATATTTGGTTTAGATTCAGTTTGTGCAATGGCTTCTTTAGTTAAAACAATCTGCTTATCAGGAGTAATTGTTTCTTGTTTTTTTTCTGTTTTACTTTTTTCAGCAGTATTTTTTTCAATTTCTTTTTTGTCAAGTATAGTTTTTATGTCAGATCTTTTAACATTTGGCGAAAAAAATATTTGTTCTTTATTGGAAATATTTTTTATTTGCTGATCAATTTTTTTCATTTCATCATATGTATATTTTTCAGTTGTATTTACTGAAATTTGTCCACCTCTTGATATCATTGTTAAAGGAACTGTTTTGCTTTTTGATGTATTCACAGGATTTCTATCGATTTTTCTTTCAAGTTTTTTTGCTTCAACAACTTCATTTTTTTTATTTTTATCTTTTGTTAATATTTTTTTTATTTTTTCATTTTCAATAGGTTCTTCGATATTATAAGCTAAAACTGGCATGGCTTCGCGAGTTTTATATGTTGTCTCATAAGCAATTTTTATATTTTTTTTATCTTCTTTATCTTTAAATAATTCCCTATTTGTTTCTTTGGATACTTTTTTTATATCTGCAATCGATATATTTTTTTTAACAATTTGCTCGGTACTTGTTGGTTTAATATTCGTAGAGATTTCTTTTTTAAAATCAGATACAACAATATTTTCTTCATATACAGCTGCAGCTTTTTGAGGTAATGATGCTTTTATATTTTTTGTTTCGGATTTCAAGCTGAGTTTTGAGTCAACACGTTGTTTTAAAACATTATCACGTGTGACAATTTTATCTTTTTGAATTTCAGCCTGTTTTATTTTTTCCGATGATTTTAAATTAATGTTTTTGTTTAATTGTTTATCGGAAGATGTCGGGATTTTATTTTCAGAAATGGAATAATCAGTAATATGTTTTTCATCTTCGTCAAAAGCTATGAGCTTGTAAAAAGGATTATTTGGTTCGGCAGTTGTTAATTGATTATCCTCACTATTAGGTTCGTAAACAGGATTAAACTGTTCTTTTTCAACTAATTTATTGTCATTAGCATTAGATTCATTAATTGGTTCATTATTTATGGTTTTTTGAGGTAATGATGCTTTTATATTTTTTGTTTCGGATTTCAAGCTGAGTTTTGAGTCAACACGCTGTTTTAAAACATTATCACGTGTGATAGCTTTATCTTTTTGAATATCCGCTTTGTTTATTTTCTCTAATGGTTTTTGTTCTGCTTTTTTTTCAATATTTTTATAAACAGCTTTAGCTATTTTTTCATCCGCAATTGATTCATTGATTTTTATGGCTTTTTCATCGGATATTAATTTTGGTTCATCAATAACTATTTTTTCAAATGTTTCTTTTTGCGAAATTTGTTTTATATTGATTTCTTTATTTATAGTCTGAATATTTTTTCCTTGTCCAGGGATAAGAGTACCTGAATTTGTGGCAATTAAATCAGGTTTTTCAATTTTTATTTTTTTCTCATCAAATTTTTTAAATTGAGAATCAAGCTCTTTTTTAACGATTTTTTCTTTTATCTCTTTTTCAGGATTTTTTAAATCTAATATTTTTTTTGCTGGGTCAGCTATCAAAGGTTGTTTTTCTATATCTTGTATTATAGGTTCTATTTCTTTTTTCATAAGATGACTCATCAAAGGAGACTTCTCGCTGATAGAGCGAATTCCTCGTTCAATTCTAGTCGGCGGCAAAAATGTAGCACTTTTAGGAGTGGATTTATTTTTTATTTCATTGATATTTCTTATAAGTTTTTCTTCTACAAATTTTTCCTGTACTAGTTGTTGATTTATTATAGGTTTTTTTTCTTCTTGTTCTTTTGTCGGTTTACTTTTAGTTAAATTTAAAAATTTTAATTTATTATTTTTTTCGGTTTCTGTTTTTTCTTTTTTCTTTTTATTTTTTATCTCAGCGCTGGAAGTTAAATTAATAATTTCGATATTTCTTCCAGCCTTTTTTTTTAAATTTTGATTGAATATTTTTGTCTGTTTCCATGGCAAAGAATCTATTTTGTGGGGTAATACATTTATTACAAAAAATAATATTATATGAATAGCTATAGATCCGATCAAATGAAGAAGATCAGAATAAGCTTTTCTCTTGTAATATGAACTAAATTTTTCATCTTTGCGTAAATGATGACTATATTTAGAAACAGACTTTGTTTTATGTCTGTTTGCTGCCGAATGATGCCCTTTGTTCAATTTATAATTTCCTTTTTATAAAAACAAGAATATATTATATATCTTTTTAATTATTTTGAATAGTATAAATTTTTAATAATTTTTTAATTATTTGGATTTTGCATGTTATAATTATAAAAATGAATTTTATGGAGTCAAAATGAATAATTATAAAATATCTGCAATTTTTGAAGAAATAGCAAATATTCTTGAGGTCCAAAACGATAATCCCTTCCGTATTCGTTCATATCATAATGCAGCACGCATTATAAAAGATATGAGTGAAGAAATTGTCAATATTATTAATGAAAACCGTACTCTGGAAAACATTCCCGGTATAGGTAAGGGAATAGAGGAAAAAATTGAAGAGATTGTAAAAACAGGTACTTGTATTCTTCTCAAAGAACTTCATGGGAAATTCCCTCAAGGATTAATAGAATTATTAAAAATTGAAGGATTGGGCCCTAAAAAAATTAAATTATTATATGAAAAATTAGGTGTAGATTCAGTAAAAAAGCTTTATGATTTTGCTTTATCGGGAAAAATTCGTGATTTGGAAGGTATGGGTGAAAAGACTGAAATTAAAATTCTTAAATCTATTGAAAATTATAATAAAGGATTTGGAAGATATAAGTTATCTATCGGATTTATTTTTAGTGAAGCAGTAATCAAATATTTAATAAAAAATGCCAGAGGTGTTATTAAAATTGAACCAGCAGGCAGTTTACGTCGCAGACAGGAAACCATAGGGGATCTGGATTTACTTGCAATTTGTTCTTCTGACACTGATATAATGGATAAATTTGTTGAATATGATGATATAAAAGAAATTTTAATGCATGGAGAAACTAAAAGTGTAATAAAGCTTTCAAATGGTTTACAGGTTGATTTACGTGTTCTGGATGAGGACTCTTTTGGTGCTGCATTGCATCATTTTACAGGTTCAAAATCTCATAATATTGCTATCCGTGATAGAGCAAAAGAAATGGGATTTAAAATAAATGAATATGGAATATTTGATAATAAAGATAAAAAAATCGGCGGAAAACTTGAAGAAGATATTTATCATAATATAGGTCTTAAATTTATTGCTCCTGAATTAAGAGAAAATATGGGTGAAATAGAGGCTTCTTTAAATGGTACGCTTCCTGATTTAATAGAAAAAAAACAAATTCGCGGGGATCTTCAAATGCATACGATAGAATCGGACGGGAAGAATACTGTTCAAGAGATGGCTCAAAAAGCAAAAGAGCTTGGGTATGAATATATCGCCATAACAAATCATTCCAAAGCAGTTAAAGTGGCTCATGGACTGGATGAAAAAAGATTAAGAAATCATCTGGAGCAAATTGATCTAATAAACGAGCAAGGTTCAGCAATACATATATTAAAAGGGATTGAAGCTGATGTTTTGGCTGACGGTTCAATGGATTTAGGTAATGATATTTTAAAAAAATGCGATGTTGTGATAGCAGCAATCCATTCTCATTTTAATTTACCTGAGAAGGAGATGACAAAACGAATTATAAAAGCTCTGGAAAATCCTTATGTAAATATTCTCGGTCATCCGACAGGAAGGCTTATATTGGAGCGTGAACCATATGCTGTCAATTTAAATGATATTTTTAAAGCAGCATATGAAAATAATGTAATAATGGAAATTAATGCTTATCCCGATCGTCTTGATTTGAAGGATATTCATGCGCGTCAAGCAAAGGAAATGGGTTTAAAATTAGTTATTTCAACAGATGCGCATTCAGCGTTGCAAATGGAAATGATGGATTTTGGGATTTTTGCGGCAAGACGTGCATGGCTTGAAAGCAATGATATAATAAATACTTATCCGTTAAAGCAACTGAAAGTTTTTTTAAATAAAAAATAAAAGGGAGCATCTGTTGAAATTTTTAATAAAAAAAATAATCTTGATCAGCTTTATATTAATATTCACAAACAGAATTCATGCTGGCAATGGTAGTAAAATTTTAATATACATGGATGAAAGCCAAACAAATCATTTAAAAGCTTATGGAGTTGCATACTGGATAATCTCGCAAGGACAGAATGTGGAATGGCTGCTTAATTATAGAAATGGATCTTTTCTTACTGATAATAGTGACGCTATTCAAAAAAAGTGCAGCTTAAATGAAACCTCATTTGAAATTATTCCTGCCGGCAGTGTGCAGGTTATTTATAATGAAATAGAAAATAACAATATGGAAAAAGTTTTGCTTGAGAAAGCTCCTCTTATTGCTGTCTATACTCCTCCCGATAAAGAGCCATGGGATGATGCGGTAACTCTGGCGTTAACTTATGCGGATATTCCGTATGATAAAATATGGGATAAAGAAGTATTGGATGGAAAGTTAACAAAATACGATTGGCTGCATCTGCATCATGAAGATTTTACCGGACAACACGGAAAATTTTACAGTTCATTTCGCAATGCTCCCTGGTATGTGCAAGAAGTAATAAGATTTAGGTCAATGGCGCTTGAACTGGGGTATAATAGAGTGCAGGAATACAAATGCGCAGTTATAAAAAAGATAAAAGAGTATGTTGAAAAAGGTGGTTTTCTATTTGCCATGTGCGCTGCGACAGATACTATTGATATTGCACTTTCCAGCGAAGGGATTGATATAGTTGCTCCTGAAATTGATGGTACTCCTATTGATCCTCAAGCCCAAGAAAAATTAGATTTTTCACGGACACTTGCATTTACTAATTTTAAAATAATAACAAATCCTTTTATTTATGAATTTTCAGATATTGATGTTAGCAATTATAATACACTTGAAAATTCACATAAAGAAGATTTTATTCTTTTCGATTTTTCAGCAAAATATGATCCTGTTCCAACAATGCTAACGCAAAACCATCAGCGTAGAATTAAAGGATTTTTCGGTCAGACAACATCATTTAACAATAAAGTTGTTAAGGATAATGTTATTGTAATGGGAGAAATAGTGGATAAAACCCGTTCGAAGTATATCCACGGGAATTTAGGCAAGGGAACATTCACTTTTTTTGGTGGGCATGATCCTGAAGATTATAGTCATAAGGTTGGAGAAGGAGCTTCAAATTTATCTTTACACAAACATTCACCGGGATACAGATTAATTTTAAATAATATTTTATTTCCTGCAGCAAAAAAGAAAAAACTTAAGACATAATCAGCAATTGATTTTAAATTGGATTTATGTTAAAATAATTTAATTAAGGATTATAACCATAAATGCCAAATGCAAATAATAAATTAATCACATATATAATAATAGTTATCTTTATTTTATTAAATTTTATTAAAACTGATGTTTTGGCTGTAGATATAACGGATGAAGAATGTCTGCGCTGTCATGTTATGAAAAATCCTCTCTTGCCTTTTGAGGAAAATAAATTAATAGAATTTAAAGAAGAATATACTGCAATGGATTTTGGAGTTGCAGATGAATTTATGTGCTATAGTTGTCATGATGGTTCTGTTACTGATTCACGTTATGTAACATGGAATGGACAAAGACATAAAATTGATATAAAGCCATCACCTGAAATAAAAGTTCCTGAAGGATTTCCTTTAAAAGAAGGAAAAACTTATTGTGGTACATGCCATAGTCCTCACGCTCTTCCAAACAAAAGCTGGCTGCGAGTTGCTAATGTTAATTCATCCATGTGCAGAGAATGTCATCGTACTAAAATCGGTGATGTATCAACGGGTAATCATCCATCTGAAACATTGATTGCAAAAAAACCTGAAATTTTAGAAGTATCCGGAGCAAAATTTGGAAAAGATGAACAGGGCAGGGATATAATAATATGCCAAACATGTCACATTATTCACGGTTCTCCGCCCGGAGTAAGACTTTTAGCAAGAAAAGATGAAGGTGAAGGTATTGGTAATTCTGCATTATGTGAGGTCTGCCACACGGAAAATCCAAGTAAGCCGGAAAAAGGTGCAGGCGTAGAAACACATTCTTGCAATACAAAGCCTAAAAAAGCAATGATCCCTCTTTTTTGGGGTGATGATACACCTGTTATGATAAGTTATAATGGAAATATAGTATGTCGATCATGTCATGTCCCGCATCGTGCAAAAAGCAAACAATATTTATTGCCCGAACGTAATGAGATGGGGCAGATTTGTATTAAATGCCATACAGCACAATATGGAAGAGGTAAAGGACGAGATAATATAGGAACTCATCCGATTGGTGTTAAATTAGCAGAAGGTATGGAAATAGATGCTCAATCAAGAATAAAATTATATGATAGTATGATAACATGTAACAGTTGTCATAATGCTCATAATAATTTCAATACCGGAACAGATGATAAAGAAGAAGACTCATTAGGTTTATCCGAACTTAAAAAATTTGAAAAAGTTGATTCAACAAAAATAGCAGATACAACTAAAATTAAAAAAAGCATATTATTTGATACTTCAAAATCAGATACCTCTTTAATTGTTCAAGCTCTTAAACTCAAGAAAAAATATCTTTTGTTATATTCAAATAAGAATAATTATATCTGTGAAAAATGTCATACAAATAAAGTTGCAAGATCTGTTAAAGAATCGGAAACCAAAGGAACGCATCCGGTTAATATAACCAGCCGCAAGGTTACTATTCCTAAACTTTTAATGAAAAAAGGTGCTAAATTAGGAAAAATAAGAAATCAACCTGTAATAATTTGTTCAACCTGTCATAAAATTCACGGAGGAGAACCGGGAACAAGCAATTTAATTGTTACGGATGAAGATGCAAGAATTTGCGGTTATTGTCATACGAATGTAAATATATCAAGCTTAACTGAAGCTGCAATCATAAGTACACACCCTGTAAATGTAAAACCTTTGAAATTTGATATCCCGGAAGAAATTTTTAAAGCAAAAGGCAAGGTTGGGATAAAAGGTGAAATTATTTGTTATACATGCCATAGTGCGCATAAATCACGAGAGAATACTATGTTATTAGTAATGCAGAACATCGAATCAAGTGATATTTGTGTTGTTTGTCATGTTAAACAAAAGATGGTTGAAAACAATGAACATAATTTAGTTATCATTGCTCCTCAAGAACAAAATATTAAAGGGCTCCGAGTTCGTGAATCAGGAGTTTGCGGAGCGTGTCATCTTGCACATGGCGGTAAAGGGGCAAAAGTTTGGGCTAAGAATATTCCTCCATATCAACCGGGGGAAGATCCTGTTGGTAA
>JACRDZ010000175.1 GCA_016212735.1 Candidatus Firestoneibacteriota bacterium
GTTGAGGATACGATAACACGTTTAGCTCAGATGGCAAGGGCAGTCGGAATACATTTGATTCTTGCAACTCAACGGCCGTCAGTAGATGTTATTACAGGTCTTATTAAAGCAAATTTCCCATCACGTATAGCTTTCCAGGTGTCTTCTAAAGTTGATTCACGTACTATTCTGGATTCAAATGGAGCTGAGAAGCTTCTTGGAGAAGGAGATATGCTCTTTTATTCCGCTTCAACAGGAGCATTTAAACCTATCCGCATTCAGGGAGCTTATATTTCAAATAAAGAAATAAATAATGTTGTGGAATTTGTTAAAAAACAGGGAGCGCCAGTTTATATGGAAGATATTCTTAAAATGCCTGTTGATGAAGAAAATAGCGATGATTTAGGATATTCTTCCAATGACCCATTATTTGAAGATGCAGTAAAAATAATTCAAAATAGCGATTATGCTTCTGTTTCGCTCTTGCAAAGGAAGTTAAAAATAGGATATAATCGAGCTGCGCGACTAATGGACATTCTTGAAAAAGACGGCATAGTAGGACCTCAGGACGGGAGCAAGCCCAGATCTATCCTGGTTCGCAGAGACTGGTTTGAATCTGATAAAGATGAGGAAGAATGAGTATAAATAAAAAAGGCAGAAGGCAGAAGGTAGAAGGCAGAAGGGGGAAACAAAAAAGAACAACTGGTGTTATATATACAATAATTATTATCTTATTCTGTATGGATTTTGTTTATGCTTTTACTTCACTTGAGGTTATAAAAAATGTCAAAGATAAATTTAGAAATGCAAAAACAATACATACAGATTTTAAACAGGTTATCTATAATACATCTTTAAAAAATAAGCAGATAATTTACGGTATTGTTAAAATAAAAAAGCCTGATAAACTTTTAATGACATATGAAAAACCTGAAAACCTCCGTCAGAAAATCATTATTAATAATAGTATTTTCTGGTTATATCTGGAGTCCGCAAACCAGTTAATTAAACGTAAAGATGCTGATTCAGAAAAAGAAGTTGAAAAACAGATATTCCCCTGGATGGAAGAGATTGACAATTATAATATTATAGTATTAAATAATAAAAATAAATATATAGAATTAGAAATTACTCCCAAAAACACAAAATATGAAAAATTTAATAAATTAATTGTACATGTTAATCCGGAAAACTGGGCTGTAATATATACTTACATGCTGGATATAAGCAATAATACAGTTGAGTTTTATTTTAGAGATATAAAATTTAATCAGAATTTAGAGAACAAAGAATTTGATTTTATCCCACCGAAAGATGTGGAGATATTGGAAAATGAATAATTTCAAAGGGGAAAAAATGGAAACAATTGGAGAGTTACTTAAACGAGTCAGAGAAGAAAAAAATATTTCTATAGAAGAAATAGTCAAAGTTACTAAAATCCGTCAGACATATATTAAAGCAATTGAAGAAAATAATAAATTAATTCTTCCTGGAGAAGCTTATTATAAAACATTTTTAAAAAGCTATGCAATATGTCTTGGGCTTGATTATGAGGATATTAGGAAAAAATATTTAACAGAGGAACCTCTGGAAAAAAAGTCCGGCAGGAAACCAGAAGCAGATGAGATAAATCAGATTGAAATTAAAAATCAGATAAAAATAACAACTATTTTTGACAGAATATTCAGTAAAGGGATTAACTTTAAAAACATTCTTATTGCAGCAGGTATAATATTATTTATTTATTTTATTCTTTCAAGATCATCCTCAAAAAGCAGTAATGTGGAAGAAAAGCCTTCTGTTCAGGAAGAAATCCATAAAGAAGAGAATAAAATATCCGAAACAAATACGCAGATTAATGACACTTCTTCCTTAAAAGAAACATCCCATCCGCAAAGCTCTGCAGCAAAACCGAAAAGAGAAGAATTTTTTTCACTTCAAATAACAGGAATCGAAACAACGTGGGTTAGGGTTAAGGTTGATAATGAAGATGTTTATGAAGTATTTGTTAAACCTGCTGAAACAAGAGACTGGAAAGCACGACAGAAATTTGAGCTTAAAGTTGGGAATGCAGGCGGAATAAAAGTAAAACTAAATGATAAAGATATTCCTCCAATAGGTAAGCGCGGAGAAGTACTGGATAATGTTGTATTTTCACGGGATAAGAAAAACAAAGATTGAAATATAAAATGAAACTTAATGATACAATTACAGCTATTTCTACTCCTTCTGGAGAAGGAGGAATAGGAATAGTTCGTATAAGCGGCGTAAAAGCCATTAATATTATTCAAAAAATATTTAAACCTCATAAAAGAGATAATTTCATCCCACGCACACATACAATTTCTTATGGAATGATAATAAATCCTGAAACTAAAGAATCCATAGATGAGGTTCTGGTCAGTATAATGCTTGCTCCTTTTTCATATACAAAAGAAGATGTTGCAGAAATTAACTGCCATGGTGGTATCATACCGTTAAATAGAATATTAAAGCTTGTTATTTTAATGGGCGCAAGATTGGCAGAACCTGGAGAATTCACAAAAAGAGCGTTTTTAAACGGCCGTATTGATCTTGCTCAGGCAGAAGCTGTAATAGATGTGATTCGCGCAAAAACCGAAAAAAGCTTAAGAGAAGCACAGTATCAGCTTGAAGGCAGAATATCCAATGAAATATCATATTTAAGGGATATTTTAATTGACTTCCTTTCACGGCTTGAACTAAGTGTGGATTTTATAGAGGAAGATATTGAAATAGTTTCTTATCAGGAAATACATAAATCACTCGTTCATATATTGGATAAAATAGAAAAATTACTAAAATCAGTAAGTATGGGAAAAATAATAAAAGAAGGAATAAAAATTGCGATTGTAGGCCGTCCAAATGTAGGAAAATCAAGTCTGTTAAATTCGCTATTAAACGAAGACCGCGCAATAGTTACTAATTTCCCGGGAACAACGCGTGATTGTCTGGAAGAAATACTCGAAATAAACGGTATCCCGGCTGTAATAATTGATACTGCTGGAATAAGAAAAACTGGCGATGAAATAGAACAAGCAGGAATAGAGCGTACACGCAGATGTATAAAACGCGCAGACATAGTTCTTCTCCTTTTTGATATAAGCGAGCCTTTTCATGAAGAAGATTTAAATATGATAAATGAAATTAAAGATAAAAAAGTAATATTTGTTCTGAATAAAATTGATAAAAAAAATATTATGAAAACAGATAATCTGCCTGCTTTAATTCCGCAGATAAAAATTTCTGTACTTAACGATATAGATATTGATAAACTTAAAAATGTTATTTATAATCTTATAGCGCTAAAACATATTGACACAAAAGAGGAAGTCCTTATTAACAATCTGCGGCATGAGGAGGCATTAAAAAGCGCTAATATTTCCTTAAATAGAGCTCTTCTTGGTATACAAAACAAATTATCTCCGGAATTCATTGCTCAGGATGTAAAAGAAGCAGCTTTTTATTTAGGAAGTATTATTGGCAAAACTTATACCGAAGATATTCTAAATAATATTTTCAGTAATTTCTGTATAGGTAAATAACTCAACTTGAGACCAGAGATAATATAAACGTAAAATGAAACGTTCATGCCAACAAGTTGGCACAAAGGAGAATGAAAATAGAGGTATTTTCATAATCATATTGGTTTAAGGTATTTGACATTAAAGCATTTGACATTCATTTGGCATTTGGATTTTGACATTTGACATTTATTTTAATGACAAATGACAAAGCTCAAATGTCAAATGAAAAACATAATAATACCAATGACTTACGGAGATTTTCAGGTGAAAAATTTATTATTAAAAATCCTGTTAATCCTGTCAGATAATTTAGAAGTCCGTCAACTTGACTAATAACTTGCTGTATTATGTTTTATATGTTATTTTAAAATATAGGAATTTGATAAATTGCAGGAGAAAATAATGTTTACTGGTATTATTGAAGAAACAGGTATAATAAAAAAAATAAAACATGAACAGGAAGGGTTGAGATTATATATTAAAGCTAAAAAAGTAATTGAAGATATAAAGCTTGGTGAAAGCATATCTATTGATGGAGTATGTTTAACTGTAGAAACATGGGAAAAAGACAGTTTTGCTGTATATGTAATGCCTGAGAGTATCAGAAAAACAACTTTATCTAAAGTTAAAATCGGACAGATAGTAAATCTGGAAAAAGCGCTTCCTTTAAATGGACGGCTCGGAGGACATTTTGTTCTTGGGCATGTTGATACTTCTGGAACTATTGTTCAAATTACCAAGGAAGCAAGTGCAAAGATTTTTAAAATTATTATTAATGATGAATTTAGTAAATTTTTAATTAAAAAAGGATCAATTGCTGTTAATGGAGTCAGTTTAACTATAGTTGATTCTGGAAGAGATTTTTTTACTGTATCTATCATACCTCATACTCAGCAGATTACTAATCTGGGAATAATTAAAATAGAGGACAGGGTTAATATAGAATTTGATATAATAGCAAAACATGTGGCTACTTTAGTTACACCATTTACATCTACTGGATTAACACAGGAAAAATTAATA
>JACRDZ010000177.1 GCA_016212735.1 Candidatus Firestoneibacteriota bacterium
ACTTCACCTATATAATATGATTAAATTATATATTATTTAATCATTCTTTTTTAACAACGTCAAGAAGAAATATTAAAATTTTGCTTATTTTATTAATTTTATTTAGGGTTAACATTTTTTTATTAAATCTGCCAATCTTTTTGCTGCAAACAAAACCTGGGAACTGAATTATCTGTGGATAATTTTCAATACATTATTTTTTACAGCAACTCTACCTTCTTTTGTATCTACAATACTTATATTATATGCTCCTGGAGAAATATTATCTGGGACATCGAAACTTAAACTATTTTCACTTTGATCAAATATCTTATTTATTATTATCGGTAAATAATAAACATTCAAACCAAAATTATTATCAGCAATATAAACTTTTTTATTATCAATATATATGTTATAAGATGTTCCCAATGTGTTGTAATTAGCTATAATCATAGGATTTTGCGGATTACTTATATCAATAAAATATACACCAGATGAACCGCATGCCAGTATTGCAATATTTCCATCTATTTTTATTCCATTAGCATATCCTTCTGTTTTACACGAAGATATAAATTTAGGATCACTCTTATTTGATATATCAATAATAGTTAATCCCATATCATTTGCAGCAATATATGCATAGTTACCTTTTATCTCCACATCATTAGCATATCCTTTTGTACTTGTGCTTCCTATCTCTTTTACTAAAATAGGATTAGAAATATCTGCAATAAATAGACCTTTGGAATAGTCAGCAACATAAGCATAGTTATCCTGTATAAATGTTTGATAAGCTTTATCTTTGGTTTTAAAAGATCCTAATATTTTAATATCCCTTGGATCTTTGATATCCACTATATACACCCCCTCATCCACGCAGGAAATATAAGCTTTATTTTTATTAATACATATATTGTATGCATCTCCAAGAGGCATAGGCAGCTTACTTGTCAGAGACGGTTTTTTTGAATCTTCCAATGAAAAAATTTGTAATCCTTCATTTCCAGTAGTAATGTAAGCAAAATTATCTTTTATTTCTATACCCATTGGTTTACCTGATAAAGGGATTACTCCTTCTACATTGAACCTTGGATTATTAGTATTTACTATAACTAGACCTTTGTTCTGGTCAAGTACATAACATAAATCTTTATATGTTGCCATATCAATTGCTCTGTCAGGATTATTAGAAAAACCAACCTGCATAGGATTTAACGGAGAGCTTATATCAACTATATCTAACCCGGATTTTGAGCTGGCCAAATATGCTAGGTTATCCCTGATAGTAATATCATTAACTGTATCTTCCAGTTTAAAAGAGGCAACAGGATAAGGATTTTCAGGAAATTTTATATCAAAAATATATATACCTTTTTTTTCTGATGTAACATAGGCATATTCCTTTTTTGAATCTATAAAAACATTTAATAAATTTGCTTTTAAACTTATTCCCCCCAAGTAAACAGGGTCACCTGGTTTTGTCAAATCTAATATAATAAGACCTCCTTCTCCGCATGCTGCAAATAAATAATTATCAACAATTTGCAAAGCATTTGCTGACCCCGATGTCTGGTAAATAGATTTAAGTTTGGGTTTTTCAGGGGTAGTAATATCGAGTATAACTATTCCATCACCTTTAAGTACACCTATATCCCCGCTTGCCAGATACATATAATTATCTTTTATTGCAATACTATATATTGCTCCAATTGTCTTAAAAGTTGCAATTTGTATTAAGTTATATGGATTTTCCATAAAATATATACTGAAGCCTGCTTTGCCATCAGCCACATAGAGATATTGGTTTTTTATTAAAACATCATATGCATATCCAGGTGTATCACACGACCATATAAATGATGGTATATGCGGATTACTATTATCTAATACCTGTATTCCATATTCACCATCCGCAATATAAGCCCAACTGTGAAATAATGCTAAACCTGTTGCAATTCCAGGAGTATCACGTCTTCCTACAATAGCAGGTGCAATTGGATTACTTATGTCTATAACTGTAAATCCTGCCAATTCGTCAGCAATAAAACAATAATTCTGAGCTGCAAAAACAGCTAATGCACTGCCTGGAGTATCGCAATTACTAACGCGATATGGGCCATTTCCCCATAAAACTACTTTTTCAGCTTTATCAAGTTTTTTCCCAGCAACAACAATGTTTCTTTTATTATCATCATCAAAATAACTTTCTGGTGAAATACTGTCTATATTTAATGTTTTTTCTACAATACAAAATCCTTTTTTATATGTTGTACTCTGTTCATCAGGATTTGTTACTGTAATATCATAACAGCCAACAGGGAAATCTCCATGATAAGTTGCCTTCAATTTTGCCTGTGAAAATATTTCAATATTTGTACATAGTGTGGTATCAACCTTTACAATTGCTCCTGGAACGAAATTTTCACCAATTATAGTAATCTGTCTAGTGGAACCTATAACTACTTGAGCAGGATTTATAAAATTAATTTTTGGCTGAGGTTTTGTAATTTTAATTGCATTATTTGCAATTCCAATTTCTTTTGTTACCTGATTTATAATTTGTAAATCATATGTATCAAAAGGAATTCCCTCTGAAATAGCAATTACAATAAGAGCGTTATCTCCATATCTGTAATTTTTTATTTTCCACATTGTTGCAAGAACTTGAAAATCACCTGCAAGATCAATAACATACAAATTTTCATTTGAAGCAATCAGTTTATTCAGCTTTGAATCTGATGCCCATCTTTTAATTGGTTTTGGACTGCTTATATTTGATACATCAAACATCACTATTTCGTTGTTAGACATGGAATAAAGATAATTATTATTTTTATATAAATATTTAATCTCGTTTGGAATATCTATTTTTAGTAAAAAAACCGCATTATTCTTATTAGAACTCTCATATATTTGAATCCCTTCTTTTCCTGCAGCCAAAAATATAAAATTATTTTCAGCATATAAAGAACTCACAAATCCTGATACTTTAAAATTGTTAATTAGTAATGGAGTTTGAGGATTATTATTGTCAAATATAAAAAAACCATTTTTTCCGCTGGCAATATAAAGATATTTATCGACAATCATAAAATCATAAGCTTTAACTGAATTAAACTGCCATATAATCTGAGGCTTTTCAGGTTTTTTAACACTCGCTATTTGTGCATCTTTTTTTTCATATCCAATATAAACCAACTCATTAAAAGCATATAGAGATATAGGACGTTCAGGTAAAAATAATTCTCCAATTATATGTGGTAAAGATATATTTTTTATATCTACAATATATAATTTGCTGTTATCCGTTAAATAAGCATAATTACCATTAATAAATACTTTGTTTATTACTGTATTAGTTGTTAAAGATCCGATAAATCTCATAGGTTGAAATGCATCTTTAATTTGTAAAATAACAAATCCCTTTATACCGCATGCAAGAAAAACATAGTCATTGATTAAATAAATATCTTCTATTGATTGTATAGAATTCCATGCAGATATTTTTGTCATTTTATTGCTTGAAAGAAAAATATTCAGGTCTTTTTCAAAATTTTTTCCAACTACAGTTACTTTAGCAGGGTCACCATAAGGTATAGATGAAGGTTCTATATAATATATCTCTGGAGGAATAGCAGTAATATTACATTTTAAACTTATAAATATGATTATAAAAATGAAATAATATTTAATTATTTTATTTTTGCTTTTCATCTTATGAAATATAACATTACAAAATAAAATAGTCAATCTGACATCTAAAAATTTAATTTGACTTTTTTCCATATATGCAAGTAAAATACATCTGTTTAAAATATTGAACAAATTATACGATGGGGGAATTATTATTATGAAAATATGCAAATCATCAAATAAAAAAATAGCCTTTTTGATATTTTTTATACTATCTTTTTATTTATCTTCATGCAATAAAACAAACGATAACGCAAATATATCTTCAAATGAAATACCAAAGACTAAAAAAGAAGAACCTGCAGTAAATAATACAAAAAAAGCACCTGATTTCACTTTAAAAAATATTAATAACGAAAATATAACTCTTTCCAGTTTTGATGGGAAAGTAATTATTTTGAATTTCTGGGCAACATGGTGTCCACCATGCAGAAATGAAATTCCCGGGTTTATAGAACTATATAATTCTTATAAAGATAAAAATTTTGTGATAATTGGAGTTTCTCTTGATAATGATGGGAAAGCAGTTCTTGAGTCCTTTATTAAAGAACACGGAATAAATTACCCTGTATTGCTGGGAAATAATGAAGTAACAAGGTTATATGGCGGGATAAGAGGTATTCCAACTACGTTTATTATTAACAAAAACAGAGATATTGTTCAATCTTTTATAGGTTTCAGAGATAAAGCTATTTTTGAGAATGAAATAAAAAAATTGTTATAATTCTAAAAGGAATTATTAATGAGTAATGATGATTTTCTTATACTCGGAGACAAAAAATTTAATTCAAGATTACTGGTTGGTACAGGGAAATACCCAAATTTCTCTCTTATGAAAGAGGCTATTATTGCTTCTGGAGCAGAAATTGTTACTGTTGCTATAAGACGTATTAATCTTGAAGATAAAAAAACAGAATCACTTCTTAATTATATTGATACAAATAAGATCACAATTCTTCCGAATACAGCAGGTTGTTACACAAAAGAAGAAGCCGTAAGAACCGCTCGTCTTGCAAAAGCAGCAGGGCTGCCAAATATAATCAAACTGGAAGTTATCGGTGACGAAAAAACTCTATTCCCTGATACTTCCGCTCTTCTTGAAGCTACTAAAATACTTGTTAAAGAAGGATTTATAGTATTGCCTTATACGAATGATGACCCCATAATAGCTAAAAAATTAGAAAGTGTCGGTGCAAGTGCTATTATGCCTCTTGGCGCACCAATTGGTTCCGGATTAGGGATATTAAATACTATAAATATCAGAATTATTCTCGAACAGGCAAAAGTCCCTGTTATTGTTGATGCCGGTGTTGGAACCGCTTCAGATGCCGCGCTTGCAATGGAACTTGGAGTTGATGGTGTATTAATGAATACAGGTATTGCAGGGGCTAAAGATCCGATAAAAATGGCAACTGCTATGCGTAAAGCTGTCGAAGCAGGAAGATTGGCTTATCTTGCAGGCCGTATACCAAAAAAAATGTATGCAACTGCTTCAAGTCCAATTGAAGGATTAATATAAGTGTTTCAGCTTTCAGAGCCTATCAGTCTTATTCATTTGTAACAGTAAAGCAGAATATAATGAAAGAATAAAAAAAGACAGTAATGTAAAAAGTATTTGATATAGTTTACTTTATTAGTACTGTCTTTAAATAATTTTTATATGTTTAGACTAAATTAAGGATTTAATGTTGGATATTGTTTTTTATAATTTTCAATTTCTACTATTTTGGAATCTTTAATTAAATCTAGTAATTCACTCATTGTTTTCTTTTGTTCAGAAGTATATTGCAGTCTTCTTGTTGTAGCTAAATCATCATGTAAAGGATCCATAAGTAAAAAACCAGCAAGGAAATCGTATATTTCAACAGGATGATATTCAGCTTCTCCACCAAGAAAGAAGAATCCAATTTTTCCTCCTATGCCCCAATAGTCCCTATAATCTTGATAAATATTTTCACTTGGTTTATGCAATGTCAATGCGCTGGCTGTACTAGCCATTCCATTTAGCCCAATTCTGCCGCCTGCAACTGCTGTTCCACCTACTGGTCCTGCAGCAAAATCAACACTACCTTCTGATCTTAAACCAATACCTGTTTTCTGGTAATAGCCATAACCAACTGTTCCGCCAGTATATGCAACTGTTTGTACTGCTCTTGTAGCCCATGCGCCAGCGCCAAGTTGAGGTCCAAAATTTACTTCTAATGTGACCATGTCAATAAAATCTTTTAATCTATCAGGTATATACCATAATATTTTTTCAGTTTTTGATGGAGTTATGTCAGCGCGCATTCTTGATTTATTTATACCTAATAAAGGATTTACTTCAAGAATTTCTCTTTTATTTGCCGGCACTTTATTAAGAGCATCTTTTATACTTTGATCATTAGGGTGAAGCTTATTAACAATATTAATCATTTTAACACCTTCTTCAACTTTTCCCTGATCAATTAAACTTTTCCCATCTTTATAAGCCTTATTTGCCAAAGTATTCATATCTTTTAAATTAGTTTTGCCACCACATCCGCATAAAAAAATTAGTAAAAAGATAAACAAGAAATTTAATGAAAATTTAGTAATTTTTATTCTATTTTTCATACATTTTCCCTTTCTTTAACATTTTCAATAAGTAAGTTTAAAAAATATTATACATTGCAATAACTATATACAATAAAATACCAAAAAATAATTTCTCTGTCTTAAATCACCCCCCATAAAAATTAAGTTAGTTTTAAGTCTTAAGTTTTTAGTTATAAACTCATAACTTACTACTTAAAACTAATAACTTTGAAATTTCCATACATCAAGACGATTCAAAAAAAGTATATAAATTTTTTAGCAAATTGCTATTTTTCTTTTTTATACTTATTCTATATTTGCAGCAACAACAGATGCTAGTTGCATCATATCAATTGTTTCGCCTTCTTTTATATTTGTTAGGTCAGTAAGTTTTCCTGATTTGCTTGTAGATTTGGTATTTTTAAATATCGGAAGCAATTTAGCATCAGTCACAATAAATTTACCTGCGTTTTCCGGCTTTCCATTCTTAGTTTTGGCTTGAAGTTTATTTTCTTTTATATAGTCCCATAGTTTTTTTGTTATCTCTGTTCTAGGAAGTTCAGTTGCTCCTAAAAATTCTGCTAAATTTTTTTTCAATTTTACTGCCTTATTCAATCCTTTTGATTCTGTCATTTTTTTCCCCTTTGTATTAAGATTTAGATGGATGATATAAAAATTAAAATTTCTGATTAGAATTTAAACATGGAAAAACATAGATGTCAATAAGATTTTATAAAATTTTTAATAAAATTTTATATATTTCTTATTATATATGTAAAAATTACAATAATTTTTAGTTATTTATAAGAATTTTAAATTGAAAAAATCAATTCTATTGATTTTTAGATATATTACTCCTGTTGATTAGTACTAACTTGTTAAAGAATACTTATTTTCAAAATAACTGCCAAACGCATGTACATAAATTTTATATTTTCTACCAAATACTCTGGCTTTTTCATCAATACTATTTTTTATCTCTTTCCATATATTATCGTAAAATCTTTTATCTTCTAACATTTTTCTGTAATTACTTGAAATAACAGGATTTATTTCATTAATTTTATTTATTATTTCATTAATATTTTTTAATCTGAAATTAAGACATTCAAACTCAATATACTGAGCTTTATCAAATTCTAAAAAAATATTCTCAAAATCAGATATCCACGGAAGTATGGGTGAAAAATAGGGAACAATAGGTATGCCCGCATCCAGAAGTGTATTTATTGCATTAATTCTTAAGTTAAATTGAGGGCTTTCAGGTTCCATGCTAATTTTATATTTTTTTTCAAATTTATTTATTGTAAAGTAAATCTTCTTACAATAGCCCTTTTCTAAAATATTCAGATAATTCAAAATAAATGGAGACCGTGTAAGTATTATATAATTTACTTTGTGTTTATTTAATATTTCAAGTATTTTTTTTGTAATTAAATATTTATTTTCTATTGGTTGAAAACATTCTGTAGTCGACCCGAGCAGAACTGTTTCAGGTTTTTTATCCTGCAATTCTTTTTCCAGCAGCTCAGGTGCGTTTATTCTTATATCAAGATATTCACCCCATGGCCTATTTTTTTTACATGCAGCTGTGCTGGACCTTGCATAACAATACAGACAGGAGAATTCACATCCTGAATAAGGATTAATCACATATTCACCCAGGTCAATAGATGTAGGATTTAAAATTCTATTAATTTCAACTTCATTAATTTGTGTTTTGCTCATTATTTAGTTCTTTTCAATTAAATTTCCCAGAAAAGCATTTGTATATTTGAAATTATTTTTTTTAATCTCGTTTATAAAAATATTCATTTTTTCCAATGAAACTGAATTAATTTTGTAATCATTGGATTTAAGAGTATTTGTTCCGTCATAATATGTAAATGGATTAATTTGTTCTATTTTAGGGATTAGATTTTTATTATTAATAACGAAATCCAGACTTTCTTTAAAATCTTCATCAGTTTCTCCTGGATATCCTGTAATTAAGCTGATACCAAAAAATAAACCAGTATCATTCAGCTTTTGAAAAAAAATCTGTGCTTCTTCTTTTGTAAATCCTTTATTCATGTGTTTTAGTGTATTATTACATCCGGATTCCAATCCTATAAATAAGTTGTAACATCCGCTTTTTTTTATTTTATCGAATATATTTCTATCCATATCATTCCGTACAGCTATTTGTGCTTCCCAATTACATCATATTGCAGCATCTTATTAATAGTATTATCAAACTGAGAAGGATAGTCTTGTTGTATTACAGAAATGATATTTTCCTCTAAAGATTTATTGCAGCTTATAAGCCATGATTTTTTTAATTTACTATGTGCTAAATTATAGTAGTAATTATTTAAATCCAATATATCAACATAAATACCTTTGTTTCTAAGATAGCTTTCTAAATAAGCAATACCAAGAGGAGGCATTTTTGGCCAAAATATTGGAAGAATACATAGTAATACTTTATTATAGAACATATCTATTTATCCAAAAACAATAATATGATGAAAAATGGGGATTATTTATTCTGATTTTAATAAAATTATTATAACATATTTATATATCTATTACATTAATATTTTAATATTAATATTTTTCTGTTACGTTATTTATTTTAATATAAATAATTATGAAAAATATACCGAAAATATTATATTAAAAAATATCTATTAAAAAATTTTATTGCTATTTTAAAATGAAACGGACTTATATGAAAAATTTTTGCTGTGTTTTAACACTATTTATTTTTTATATTTTTTTTATAAATATTGTAAATGCGAAAGATGCAAATTATGAAATTCTTGTAAAAAGACTGTCTGATGATGGTTTTGATTCATCATTTATAGAAAATTTATATAACAACAACGAAGCAGTATTTATGCCAAATTTAATTGTTATAAATGTAAAAAAAGATGAGGAACGAATTGATTATAAACAGTATTCCAGTGATTCTATGATAATAAAAAGTAAAGACTATTTTATTGAATATAAAAAATTCCTTAAGGAAATACAAAAGGAGTTCGGGATTAAGCCCGAATTTATAGTAACAATTCTTTTAGTAGAGACAAGATTGGGGACATATTTAGGTAAACATAAAGTTATAAATGTATTATCAAGTCTTTCTGTTTCAAATAAAAAAGACGCAATTGATGATATTTATAAAAAATATATTGAAGATAAATTCCTCAATGAAAATCAGAAGCTTTCAATAGACGAAGTTGCAATAAGAGTTAAAAAAAGATCCGACTGGGCTTATAAAGAATTAAAAATATTTCTAAAATATGTTTTAGAACAAAATCTTAATCCATATGAAATAAATGGATCTTTATCAGGAGCTTTTGGATTCGCTCAATTTATACCTTCTGCTGTTATTTATTATGGTAAGGACGGAGATAAAGATGGGAATATTGATATGTTTAATCATTATGATGCCATTGCAAGTATTGCCAATTACTTAAAAGGAAATGGGTGGATAGAGGAAGATATTCCTGAAAATAAAATAAAATCAGTTATCGAAACTTATAATCATAGTATTTACTATGTAAATGGAGTTTATGAAAGTGCAATTAAGCTTAAACAAAAATTGGATAATTAATTAAAGGTGTGTTGTAATCTTTTTTATTATTCTATATGCAAATGCAATAAATATTTTTTTCTTAATTCTTTTTTAGCAGATATAATTTTTTTATTTTTTAACATTTCTTCTTTGGCCTTTTTTGATTTTTTCCTTTTCTGCCGTTTAAGTTTTTCGATTAATTGCTGTTTTTCTTTTTTTTCATTAAATAATCTATTTTCTATTTTTTTTATCAGAAGACGCTTTGCAATTATTCTATTTAAACTCTGTTTTCGTTCTTCCTGCACTTTTACTTTAATTCCAGTAGGTATATGTTCAAGGAATACACATGTTGAAGTTTTATTCACATTCTGCCCTCCTTTGCCCTGAGAACAAATAAATTTTTCAACAATATCCTTTTCCATAATTCCCAGTTCTTCCATTTGTTTCTTGATTAACATATATATTCCTCGAAGAATAATATCTTCCTAAATTGTTTTTACTGCACTTCCTGGACAAACCTTTCTCATAACACAAAAACCACATCCTTTTTTTCTTATAGGAAAAGTCACAATATTAAGAATTATATAAATAAATAAGACAGACCAGTATATCCATGAAAATTTATTAAAAAAACCTGATATAATTGATATCACTAAAATAAGCGGTGGTGGTACAATATAAAATAAAGACAGTTTCATTCCAGTATCCGGATTCCCACTGTTCTGTTTAAACAAAGCTCGCGATAATTTACCCCACCCAAGATGACATAATTTGTCATAATAATAACAACCACTGCAATTGTGTTTTTTTAATAAAATTTGTATTATCAGAACTGATATTATCCAGATAATTGTAAGCAATGGAAATCCATTAAAAATCAATATTGGCCAGAGTAAATAACCTGCCAATATCCATATTGATAAATAAAGCAGATTCTCAGATATAATCCAGTATAAAGGGAAAGATTCTTTTCCATTGGTAATACCATTTTCATAGCATTTATACATATATAGTTCCTTTTTCTGATGTTAAAATAGTTTCTCTACCAATAATTATAGTTTCTGTTTCTGATATTGTAAAACAATATTTTATTTATGGATACAGTTTTTTCGTAAACTTATTTATGGATTGGTATATAAAATCACATTCCATCTGCAAAAGTCAGGATCATTAAAGGTGGTTCATGTGTATTGAGGTTTTTAAAAAGAAGATTTATTACTTCTTCAAATGCTTTATTAAAATTGAAATCTTTGACTTCAACTGATAATACAATCTCATTATTCCCAATACAAACAATTGAATAACTACCATTACTTTCAGGTGTTATATTAATTTCAATATATAAATCTGCATCTTTTGATGTTTTAACTGTTCTCATAGACAGTGTACTGATTAATTTATCTGAAATTATTTGTTTTAATTGATTTGCAGTTTTCAAACAGAAATTGAAGTCAGGTCTATTGACATCTTCAACTTTTGATATTCTGTCTAATCTATTATCAATAAAAAAAGAATAATCCTGCCAGGAGTCAAGATAATCTGCATTTATTTTTCTTGTGATAAAAATTAGAGTAAATAATATTATTGTGAATAAAAAAACTTTTCTACTTTCCATCTTAATTCCTTAAATCTACTTTTTATATACTTAATCGGATAATTAAACAAATACTTTACTTTATTTTTTGTTTTTCCTTATAATTTGTCTCATACTTAATAACATCCTGAGTCATATCTTTTTTCTTCCATTCATAAACCCAGTCTGAAATTCTAAATGTTTTTATCAAACCGTCCTTCATAAAACAAACAACTTCTTTAAGCCCTGAATTTATAACCATTTTTTTGCAAATAAAACAGGGGACAGCATCTATCAATTGAGGAATATCAACATTATATTTTCTAATCCCATATATATAGAGAGTTCCATCAAGAACAGAAACCCCGGCTCTTGCTGCATTAATTATAGCATTTTGTTCAGCATGTACAGATCTGCATAATTCATATCTTTGCCCGGAGGGAATTCCCATTGCTCTTCTTAAACATTCACCATATTCCAGACAATCCTTTGTTTTTCTCGGTGCTCCAACGTAACCAGTAGCAATTATCTGATCTTCTTTTACTATAATCGCACCTATATTTACCATACGGCAATTGCTTCTTGCAGCAACTTCTTTTGCAATATTCATATAATATTCTATTTTTGAAGGTCTTTTTATTTTTTTATCCGGCATAATATATCCTCCACTTTTTTATTTAAATCATCAATACTGCCTGAATTATAAATTTTAAAATCAGCAAGATCAATACATACTTTCAGATTCTGCTTGCCAGGGTCGTTTGATGTCATTTCTCTTTCTTCATCTGCAACAAATGTTTCAAAAGTAATACTGTCTGTGGCACTCTTTCTTGCAGTAATTCTGTTATAACGTGTCTTTTTATCAGCATCAACTGCAATTAGAAAAAACTCATCTTTACCTCTCAAAGCATCAACTTCACCTTTTGTTCGTATACTCTCAATAATACAATTACCGCCTTTCTGTTTTGCTTCCTTATACAATTCTTCAACAATATAGCTTGGTGTATGTTTAGCTCTTAACTCATTACCAACAGTAACCATGCTGTCTCTGTTAACAGTCATTCCTCTTTTTTCAATAATTTTAATTAAATAATCCCTGACAGAATAATGTTTAAATTCTTTCTTCATTAAATAATCAACAATAGTAGTTTTTCCAGCACCTAATGTACCGGTAATCCCAATAATCATAACTCATTCCTCCAGAATATATTTGAAACAAAAACTAATTTGTCTTTTGCCCTGCGACACAAATAGCTATACTTGTTGTTTGTACGCTTCCATCCTCTAAAACAAATTGTTCTGACGCTTCTGAAAAATCCTTCCAAAATTCAGTTTGTTTTTCTTTTGTTTGAGTGTCCAAAATAGAAATAATCGGAGCTGGAATATCATGCATATATTCTATGAGTTTTTCTTTCGAATCAAATTTAAAATTAACTATTAAATCCTCTCTAATAATATTTGAAAAACCTGCTCTTTTCATTGCTTTTTCTATAATCCCGTCAGCCAGACCGTATAATGTTGGAGTTCCAGGTAAAGGTGGGGGTAATTGGAACTTCTTCTGAGCTAATTCCATTGCCAGACTAATTGGATTAATTTTTACTGGTTTATCCCAAACTGAAGTAGCAAATTTACTTTGAGGTTTTAAAACTTTATAAATATTTTCTAAAGCAGATGAAATATCAGGAAGAAACATTAATCCCCATCTGCAAATAATTGCATCAAAACTATTTTTTGGGAAATTCAATATTTCTGCATCCATTTCTTTAAAACTTATATTTTTAAGCCCAAGAGTTCCTGCTCTTTCTTCAGCAATTGCAAGCATTTGAGAAGATTGATCTGTTGCAATAATAGTACCTTTTTTACCAACTTTGATAGCTGCACTAAACGCAGGTTCACCAACACCGGTAGCGATGTCTAATACTCTATATCCATCTTTTATTACAGCAAATTCAACTAATGTATCACTAACTTTCTGACTTGATTTCTCAAAAGTCTTCCACCACTTCTTCCAGCCTGCAGCAACACTATTCCATTGCTTCTGTTGAGATAATTTATACTGTTTGGGATCAAAATCTTTTGTACTCATCAGATACTCCTTCTATTTTTCTTTGTATATTATATGGAATATTTATAATAGTCAAACCAAAATTTCACTCAAATCCACATAACTCTAACTTTGTACTTAAAAATTTGTTGACTTTTTACATTTCCCATTATTAAATAAGCATTTAATATTTCTATATAGGGAAAAATATGTCTATAATAATGATTTCATTTTCAATCTTATTTTCTGTTTTTGTTGCAATTCGTCCATTTAAAATTGGCAAAATTCAATTTGACATTGTAACAGGACCATTAATTTCACTTTTTATGCTATTTGCTTTTAAAATACTCGATTTTGAAACAATAAAAATCGGAATTATTGGAAAAGGCAACATAAAACCATGGGAAATTATTATAATATTTTTTTCTGTTGCTTATGTTAGTATAAGTACTGATGTAACCGGAGTCTTTGACTATTTAGCATATAGAATTGTTAATATGGCAAAAGGAAATAAATTTAAATTATTTCTGTTTTTCTATCTTTTTGCATGTGTCTTAACCACATTTACATCAAATGATATTGTTATTCTTACACTTACTCCAATTATTTTTTATCTCGGTAATCACTCAGATATAAATGTTGTCCCTCTTCTTTTTGCAGAATACTTCGGTGCCAATACACTAAGCATGTTCCTTTATATTGGGAATCCGACAAATATAATTGTGGGAAACGCGCTTCAATTAGGATTTCTGGAATATACTAAAATAATGTGGCTGCCAACTATAATTGCAACAATAATAAACTTTATACTATTATCCATGGTTTTCAGAAAACAAATAACAGGAGAATATATAATTAGAAACAATACCAAATTTTATATTCGTAATAGAGCAGGAGCATTATTAAGTTCATTTCTTATGCTGGTAATGCTTGCAGTTCTTGCATCTTCTCAGATACTTGGGATTCCTATCTGGGTTATCACTCTTGTATCTGCATTTATTTTTATAATCGAAGATATAGCTTTTGGTATTTTTTTTACAATGAAAGAAAACTTTGTTTTATCAACTGAATTAGAAATAAATAAACATAAGTTATATAGTATATACGGTATCCCGGAACAAAAAAATGAGTTCTGGATGGCATTCAAAGATACACCATGGAAAATACTGCCATTTATCTTTTCTGTTTTTATATTTGTACATGGGCTAAATCAATATGGGGTTGTTAATTGGGTTGCTGATATAATTTCAAATTCATCAAAAACACTTTTAAATGGAATTATTTTAAACGGTATTTTAGGTTTAATTCTTACAAATATAATTAATAATCAACCTATGACAATTTTCTTAAGCAGTGTACTTGTTAGTCAGTCATTTAATGTTCCGCATAATATACAAATTGGAAGTTCATATTCTATAATAATTGCGAGTAATTTAGGTGCAAATATCACATTAGTTGGAGCTTTAGCAGGATTTATGTGGAAAAATATATTAGAGACAAAAGGTCTAAAAATCACTTATACAGACTTTTTAATAAAAGGACTTTTAATTACACCAATAACATTTTGCGTAACTCTATCTGTACTTTATTTTGTTTTATCGAAAGTCAAATAAACACGAGTCTTCTCAGAAATTTCCCAAAATGTTTTTTTTCTGTAGTTGCTCAATTCATTGAGCTTAAAAGAGCTTGATAAATCAAGCAACTACAATTATGAAAATTAGCAATTTTGTCTAAATAGGGAATTTCTGGAGTCTTCTTTTTACTGCAAAATTTTTCCCGAAAATGTAATGCCTCAGTTATCAGTGGCAATACTTGAAAAAGATGAGAATAAAAATTTAATTAAAAAAACACAAAAGCTATCAAGTTAAACAACAATATAGCCGAAATAAAAATATAACCGAAATATGTAGGAGATTATTGAT
>JACRDZ010000179.1 GCA_016212735.1 Candidatus Firestoneibacteriota bacterium
GAAGTTGATATTATATATGAATCAGCAGGTAAACTCTATCCTGTTGAAATAAAACTCACAGCAACACCAAAAAAAGGATTATTTTCTTCTCTGGAGAAACATGCAACGCAGGAAAAAATAATTTTAGGAAGAAAAAAAATTATTTGTACTTCTCAATATAATCTTCCTATTGATAAAGAAACAGATATTGTGTCTGCTCTGGCAATAGGATAGATTTTAAAAGATTCATTCAGGCTTCTTTATTTATATCTTCTAATAATTTCTTGAATTTTTCTTCTCCTATTTCTTTTCTCAATTTTAGGATTAATAATCATACTCGGCGAAAATACATAATTCTGGTCTTCAGGAATAGAGCATATCAAAAGAATTTTAACAGGCATTGTGCTTATCGATAGAATTATTGCTTAAATTTCCAAATCATGGTGATTCATATCCCATAATTGTAATTTTTCTATTGCTTTTTCAATTCGATTTATTGATTCTTTCCTGCCGAATAAAAACATAAGTTCAATACCGCCGCATGGAGAAGACTCTTTACCTGACAGAGCAACTCTCAAAGGCCATAATACCTGTCCATTTTTAACACCTAATTTTGAAATAAGTTCAATTACAGTATCATGAATTATTTTTTCATTCCAATCTGTAATGCTTTGAAGCACTGGTAATAATATGCAAAGATTTTCTAAAGAATTCTTTATGTCAGTTTTCATCTTTTTGTTAGTATAAAGACTTATGTCATATTCAGGAAGAACATCTATAAAATCGATATTTGCAGGAATATCACTGAATTTTTCTATACGCTGCTGCAGTAATCTGCTAATTTCCAGCAAATTAATATCTTTGTGAACAATTGATTGTTTTAAATAAGGAAGAGCCTTTTCATGAAAAGACTCTAATGGCAATTTTAAAATATATTGCTTATTCATCCAGTTTAATTTAAGTTCATTAAAAATAGCAGGGGCTTTGTTGATTTTATTGACATCGAATTCCTTAACCATTTCTTCTAAACTAAAAATTTCTCTGTTATCCCCGGGATTCCAGCCGAGTAATAAAATATAATTTAAAAGTGCATCTGGTAGATACCCTTTATTAACAAAATCTTCATAAGAAGCATCACCAGAACGTTTGCTTAATTTGGCAGCAGCTGATTTCATAATAGGGGGGACGTGGATATAAACAGGGATTTCCCAGCCAAAAGCTTTATATAATAAATTATATTTAGGTGTGGAAGATAAATACTCGATTCCTCTGACAACATGTGTGATTTCCATTAAATGATCATCAACAACATTTGCAAAATTATATGTGGGAAATCCATCTGATTTTATCAAAACTTGATCATCAAGAATACTATTTTCAACTGTAATATCTCCAAAAACAGCGTCACTAAACGTTGTTGTCCCTGAATCAGGAATGCTTTGTCTGATTACATAAGGTTTCCCGCTTTTCAAATTTGCTTCAATAACTGAAAGAGGCAGAGTTTTGCAATAACCATCATATTTAGCGGTTATTTTTTTCTCTTCACATTGTTTTCTGACTGTATCAAGTCTATTTTTATCACAGAAACAATAATACGCTTTTTGATTTTCTATAAGCTCATGTACATATTTTTTATAAATATCTTTTCTTTGACTCTGAATATAAGGAGCATAATTACCACCAATATCCGGCCCTTCATCATGGTTTAAATGCGTTTCCTTTAAAGCTTTATATATTAAATCAACAGCATCCTGTACAAATCTTTCCTGATCAGTATCTTCAATTCTCAGAATAAATTTTCCATTATCATGTTTGGCAATTAAATATGCATATAATGCTGTCCGCAGATTTCCTATATGTATATACCCTGTTGGACTTGGTGCGAATCTGGTTCTTGTCATAATCTATAATTCTCCTATACTTTCTGATATACATTTAAAATATATCTCTTCTGTTTTTTCTACAAACAAATCTTCGTTAAAATTATCAACCATGCGTTTTCTGGCATTTTTGCCTAATAGAGCAGAATATTTAGTATTATTAATCAGATCAAGTATGGCTCCTGCTATAGATTGAGAATCACCAGGAGGAACAATTTTTCCGCATTCACCATTAAGTAGTACTTCCGGAATTACTCCGACATTTGTACCAACTAATGGACGCTCCATAGCCATAAATTCCTGAGTTACACGGCAGTTAGTCTCAGAACCTAATGAAGCAACCACTCCAATATCAATAGCTGCCATAAGTTGTGTTACATCTTTTTCCACACCTGAAAAAATAATCTGTTTTTCTATATTCAACTGCTCTGCCTGAGCTTTCAGGTC
The DNA here is from genome assembly GCA_016212735.1 of Candidatus Firestoneibacteriota bacterium. The sequence continues at coordinate 2,307 of JACRDZ010000179.1, forward strand.
AACAAACTTGATCTGAGATTCTTTGCCTGAAACAATGAATTTTATGTCAGGCCTTTGTTTTAATATAATTGATGCTGCATCAATAAAATATTTATGTCCTTTAACAGGTGAAAGACGGCCGACAATGCCAACAAGAATTTCATTTTCTCTAATTCCATATTTATTTCTTATCTCAGTTCCATCTACACGCGGATTAAATCTTTTTATATCAACTGCGTTATATATCGTTATAATTTTTTCTTGCGGTACATGAAGTTTGGCAAAGTAAGTTTTTTCCATCATATATGATGATGTTATTATTTTATCAGTATAATTATAAAGCCATCTGTTAAAAAAATAGTTTTTGGGAAAACGTACATCTCCTCTTGTCCGAATAAGAACTAATTTATTTTTAAAAGTTTTTTTAGCCAGTGCTCCGAGAAAATGCCCTTCTGAGCGGTGAGTATTAATAACCTTGATATTTTCTTCATTTATAAAATCTATTAAAATGTTCAGGTCTTTAAAAAGATAAAAAGGGTTATAGTGGTGCAATTTAAGAGAAGTAAATGTATTAAGTCCCATATCCCTGGCAGTATTAACAGGAGGTGTATTTTCAACTCCGCATACAAATACGCGATGACCTCTTTCATGCAGCTTTTTTGAAAGAGTAAGTCCATATCCGGCTTCAGCATTAAGCCATCTTACATTAATAAACTGCAAAATAGATAATTTATTCATATTAAATATTTTTTCTACGGGATAAATAAAAATACATGCTGATACCTATAATAAGAAATATTACAGCAATAGTTTGAGATGTTGATATAATTCCCATGAAGAAACCTCTTTCAATATCACCTCTCCATATTTCAACAAAAAATCTGCCAACAGCATATAAAATTACATATAACCAGAATATCTGACCTTGAAATTTTTTTCTTTTAAAGAAAAAAAATAGAAAAGCAAAAATAATAATATTTGATAAAAAAGCATATATTTGAGTAGGGTGTATATGATGTTCATTTCCATAAAGAAAAGAAGACAAACTTCCTGGCGGAAATTTTATTCCCCATGGTAGGGTTGTCTCTTTACCATAACAACAGCCGTTAAAAAAACAGCCGATTCTTCCTATTGCTTCTCCAAAAGCTATACCAGGAGCAAGGATATCACCTATTTTCCAGATAGGTAGATTATATTTTTTTGTGTAAAATACACATGTCATAATTCCTGAAATGAAACCACCATAAAATACCAGTCCCCCTTTATAAACCTGTATTACCTCAAGAGGATTTTCCTGATAAAAAGAAAAATTCAGAATTACATAAAATATTCGTGCCCCGATTATCGAAAATATTAATATCCAGAAACATAAATCCAGAATACTATCTTGTGAAATACCTTCAATTTTTGCCAATTTAACAGATAATGTTATTGCCCCTAAAAAACCTAAAGCAACCATTAATCCATATGTATATATATAAATTGGGCCTAATTCTATTCCAGAAATAATAAAAGGACCAAATTTCGCTAAAATAGGATGCATAAGTTTATTCACTCCATAATTATGCGGCTTAGACTCATAGGTTATCTTTTAACCTCTTCCCCCTACTAATATAACTAATACAACAAAATTTTACTGCTAAATGGGTCAAAGTATATTCCCGTATTAATGTCAAATGTCTAAATCCAAATGTCAAATCAATATCTAAATATTAAATTAGTTTTAAGTCTTAAGTTTTTAGTTCTAAACTTATAACTTACTACTTAAAACTAATAATAATGTTGTAGTATATTATCCTTCAATCGTTTCTTTATCTTCAAAAACTTTATCCTGACACGTATTTGTTTTTTTATGTCTTTTGTTATCCAGAAAGATTTCAAGAAGCATAAGCCCCATCCCTATACATATTGCTATATCTGCAACATTAAATACAGGCCATATTCTTAA